>CAJQOX010000386.1 GCA_905480075.1 uncultured Aureispira sp.
AAAATAGATAGCAGCCTGATTATTAATCACCGTACCCAGTGGATTGTTTGCTTTCTGATCTATGGTGAATTGTACGAAACCATGAGAAGCTGCTTCGTTTGTATTACTGTCAGGCAATTGAATATTGTTGAAGGCAAACTCTACAATCTGATGTTCTTCGCCGGAAAGATGTACTGAATAATTGTGAGAACTTGCGCCGAATTGAATGCTTGTAAGGTCCAGTTCCGGGGCAATCGTATCGATGATCACGACACTAAAGGCCGTATCTGTTCCGGTATTTTGGAAGCGGATATTATAATCCAGGCCAGTTGTTTGTTCGATGTAGTGCTGCGCGCCATATCCTTTAGGGAAACCTCTTTTGTCATTAGGGTCGTAAGAACCGATATTTTCTGTGCAATCAATATCAAAGAACGGAGACCCATCGAGGTTAGGAAAAATAGTTACAAAGCCGGTGCTGCCACTGCCCTGAGTATTGCAATGTTGAACGAGAACAGCTATAAGAGAATTTCCCAGAATAGAAGGAAATCCGGATTGTTGCTGTGCTTCAATTCTGTAGGTGGCACCATTCGAACTAATGTACTCAACCTGAGATTGTCCGGAATTTAGCTGAAAAGGCATCATTCTGACCATGACATTGTCTTCGTAAACATAGTAGTTGAGGGGCGAACTCATACTGCTGCCAATATTGCTTATTGTAAATTGAATGCTGTCGCCTGTACAGATCGCATTTAGTTGAATATTGGGCCCGGGCCAGGCAGGAACCAGGCAATTTGTATCAGGATAGGTTTCAACTTCCACACAATGTGTTTGTCCGATTACAGTAGAATCACAATCAACATAAACAGGGATGGTAAAACTGCCACAGGTTCCTAATCCGATCGTATCTACTACAAACACATAGCTGTTGTTACCTATATTGGTAAAGGGAAAAGCCAGGCTTGTTGTGTCAACTGACAGGAAGGGATCAAACCTTACTTCAATTTCTGTATTAATAGCATCTAAGGTTCCGTGGTTGCAGTAGGAAACATTATAATAACTGGTAAAGCATCGGCGCAATAAAGCCGTGCCTATATTCACTTCAACCAAAGGGCAATGTACTGTTGCTGCCTGAGGGAAGTCTGCCGTAGCGGTATATCCAACAAAAAAGATGTTTTTTATGAAGGTGTCAGGGACACAGGAAGCATTGTCGTAATAAGCGTATTTATAATGATCAGCTAAACGAACTTCATAAATACCGGTGTCTAAACGAAACTCATAGAATCCTGCACTGTCCGTCATGCCATACACGTAAGTCGTACTGTCTTTTATAGCATAGACCAATCGGCCTGCCAAAGGATAATCGGTTGAATCGTTGGTACAGGTCGAATCCTGATCATAATAAACATGCCCTTTTAAGGTACTACTGTACAATTCGCCATCTGCATCTGTTTTTACAGCGTAGATGATTCTTTGGTTATTACCTGCTGCACCCCTGAAGCCACAGGCAACATAGCCACTGTCAGGCAGGGCTTGAACAGCATGTCCCTGCCATCTGTCGCCAAAGCTACCGTATTTTTTTTCCCAGACAGTATTTCCCTGTGCATCGAGCTTTAGTAAGAATAATTTGGAAGAAGAAGGGTTTATATAAGTTTCGCCCGTAATAACAAAGCCACTGTCTAAAGTGTTTTGAATGTCAGATCCGAAGTCCACATAAGTTGAACCACCAAAAGTGTGTTCCCACTCAAGGTTGCCCGAAGAATCGGTTTTTACAACATAAATATCGGCATTGCTGTTACTAGTCAGGGCAAAACCTCCGTCCGGGGCCAAAACGACGGTTCCTGCCATATATATACTTCCGGATGAACCATATGTCTTGGTCCATATCGTGTCGCCCTGCATGTCTACACGGACTAATTTGGTCAACCATTGATTGCTTGGAACTTGTTCTACACCACCCAGGATATATCCTGTATTGTTAGGTAGGATTTCAATGCTGTTTGCCCCTTCATTTATAGCTGTTCCTAGTCTTTTTTGCCAGGTCATAATTCCTGTAGAATCTGTTTTGAGAAGGAGCATTTTTCCCTGATCACTTCCTGACAGGATATAGCCACCATCAGGCGTTAACTCTACTTCTGTAGCAGCACTCCCTCCGGTGCCTGCAGCAGTATAAACCTGCATCCATTGTGCATTCCCAAGGTTATCGTATTTTTCAAGAAAGGCATCATTGTAGTTTCCTCCTGATATTCTTCTTCCTCCGGCAACAATGTACCCGCCATCAGGAGTTAGTTTCAGGTCGTAAATAGTACTGCTCATAAAATTCATTGAAGTAGTACGCTGCCACTGTGTTTCTCCTCTGTGGTTGAGTTTTATCAGCGAGTGTTCGGCAGCGCCAAATTGATTGAGGCTTACGGCACCTCCTAAGATATAACCACCATCTGCTGTTTGTTTTATCGTGTAGGATACCTCTTCTGAAGTAGTAGGGGTAATAGTTCGTTCCCATCCCTGTGCAAGTCCGTTCTGAACTATAGCAATCAGGAATAAAAGGATAATCAATGTATTGTTTTTCATAACTTTAATATTAAACATATTGATAAAAAGATATTGGTGAATTATTTCTACTTACAAATATCAGTAACAATAGTTGTATAAAAAACAACAAAAAAAATGAATTGTCCGTTATTTCGAGAAAAAATTACTATAATTATAATTGCCTGTAGCTTTTTGTGAACTTGTTGTGCAGGCTAGCTTAAAATAAAATAATCTATCCGGAAATGCAAAATAGTAAATTAATCAGATTAATTAATTCTTTAGATTCAAAATCAAAGAATGAATTGCTTAAATATATTCATTCTCCTCTGTTTTGTACCAATATAAAGGTGCAGAAATTATTGCAGTTCCTGCTTTCCAGGAAATACTTTTCCGATAAAAATATTGCTAAGGAAAGGGTATTCAAAGAACTGTTTCCAAAAGAAAAATACCAGGATTTAAAATTGAGGCATTTAATGAATGTTTCGATTGGTTTTATTAAAAAAAATGTCCGGTTTTCAGAGAAAAATGAATCAAAGGTCGATTATAAAATTCAGGAAGTTACCTATTACCGGGGCCATAATTTAACACATTTTGGTCAGAAGCTAATGGGAAGTTTAGAAAAAGATATAGAAAACTTGCCCTATCGGGACGAAAATTATTACTTATCGAAGTATCGTCTGGAAGTCGAACGCTTTGAATGGATGGGGCAGGAAAAAAGATTGGGAGAGAATAACTTACAGGAATTGTCTCAGGATTTAAATCACTTTTATATCATTTCGACTCTCAAATATGCCTGCATCAGCCTGACCCACCAAAATTTAAAAAAGGCAGTCTATCAATTTCCATTATTAGAAGTTGTTTTAGGTCAGATAGAAAATGGGGGGTATGAGAAAATAGACGGCATCATGATTTATTATTATGCCTTTATGGCTTTAAAAAATGAAGAGAACGATCATTTCTTTAAAAAACTAAAATTTTATGTTTTAAATGAAGATTACCTGAATATTATCAAAGACCGGAAAGAAGTGTTGATGTTTGCTATAAATTATTGTATCAAGCGATTGAATTCCGGAGATAATGAATACATCCGGGAGGCCTTTGAATTGTATATGTATGGATTAGAAAAAAAAACACTACTGGACAAAGATGGAGTTTTGAGTCGTTTTACCTTCAAAAATGTTATTGCCCTGGGCCTGCGGCTAAAAGAATTTGATTGGGCTTTGCCATTTATTGAACAAGCTAAAGATTTATTGAAACCGGAATTCAGAGAGTCACAGGTAAATTATAATACGGCCCGTCTCTATTTTTATCAGGGAGTTTTCGACAAGGCAACCACCTTGTTACAGCAAGCAGAATTTGATGATGTTTTTATGAATATGGATGCTAAAATTATGCTCTTGAAAATGTACTTGCTGGATCAGAATATAGAATTTCTGGAGGCCTTGCTTAGTAGTTTTGAAGTCTATTTGCATAGAAAAAAGATATTGGCTTATCACAAAGATAATTATAAAAATATCATCCGGTTTATCAGACGCCTGATTGCTTTGCAACCCTTCGACAAGGAAGGAAAAAAGCAATTAAGAGAAAGCATAGAAAATTGCCGGCCCTTAACGGAGAAACGATGGCTTCTGGAACAATTGCAGAATCATTGAAGTAGGTGGCATCAAAGATATCCTGCACTTAATTAATTCAACTTTCAAAAATTCTAAAACATAAGAAAAAGAAAGTCATGGAGGAATGTAGCAAATCATGAATTCTTATTTAATTCAAAACATCTAAAAATGTACTTTTTAGCATGGGTTTGAGGAAATTTTTCTACTGCCTGGCTTTTGTAAAAGATTTGAATATATAAAATGAACTTACCTTCATATGATGGCTGACATGATGTTTTCGGCAGGAATAATAAAATATAAAATAACCTCCGAAGTTCTTTGCAGAAGAAAACAATTAAAAATTGTTTTACAAAATGCTATAAAAGTTAAACAAAGTACTATGTATTGTGTTATAACTGTTGTTAGGCTTTTTAAATCATGGTTTCCTTAATCAGCCATTTTGTTTTTGTTAAATAATTGTTGCACTTTAATCGTATATAAACCAATAAAAACACTGAAAAAGTATTCATAAGCTAATTCTTTACAAATCGTATTTCGAAGTTTTAACCTACTTGAAATCGGGCTTCTTTATTGGAAAGTATCTTTGAAAAAAAATTTGTTCACAATATTCTACAAAATGCATTTTCACAGTAGATCTGTTCTTGTTTAATTTAAATGATTAATATTCTACTACTTATTTACATTACTTGTCAAATTTTAAAATGAAACATGAATATGATGCAATCGTTATAGGCTCAGGGATAGGTGGCTTAACAACGGCTGCATTGTTATCAAAAGTCTATGGAAAAAAAGTTCTGGTCTTGGAAAAACACTGGACAATAGGTGGCTTGACTCATGAATTTGAACGCAAGGGTAAATATTCATGGGATGTCGGAGTACATTATCTAGGTTGTATGGAAGAAGGGGAGTTGATATATGATTTATTCGATTTTATATCAGATGGTAAACTTAAATGGGATAAAATTAATGATCCCTATGACATTTTCTGGTACCCTGATCTTAAATTTGAAGCCAAGTCGGGTAAAGAAAATCTTATGTCAGACTTAATTGAGATGTTTCCTGATGAGTCTAAAGCTATAGAGCAATATTTTGTAGATATAGGCAAGGCCTCTAATTGGGGAATAGGCCGGGTCTTGTCAATGTCACTTCCTAAAACCTTATCTAAAATTCTTCGCCTGGCTCTGAAAATGAAAGAAAAATTCATGTTCCAATCTGTTCAGGATTACTTTAATAAGAACTTCAAAAATGAGAAATTGAAAGCTGTTTTGTTATCTCAATGGGGAGATTATGGAGTAGCTCCTTCCAAAGCTGTATTTTGGATTCATGCATCTGTTGTTGCTCATTATATGAATGGTGCTTATTATCCTAATGGTGGTGCAAAAAAAATTGCTGAATCTATCGTTCCCGTAATTGAAAGAACCGGTGGCAAATGCTTATCAAATTGTGAAGTTCTGGAAATTATTGTTAAAAACAATAAAGCAATAGGTGTTCGGTTTAAACAACGTAAAGGAAAAGAATTTGTCGAAAAATCTATTTATGCAAAAAAAATAATTTCTAATGCCGGTGCTAAAAACACTTTTCAAAATCTGCTGGTTAAACCAATTCACCCGGAGGTAATGAATCTTACGAAGGAAACCACTGCTGTTACAATTTATCTTGGGCTTAAAGAAAATCCTCAAAAATACTTTGATGTTTCCGGGGGTAACTTCTGGATATTTGATCATTATAATCACAATAAAACAGCAGAATCGAACGACATAATCAATGAAGAAGTTCAAAGCTGCTTCTTGTCTTTCCCGTCACTGAAGGATAGGTCAAAAAAAATTCATACAGCAGAAATTATAGCATTTGCTAATTATGATTCTTTTAGTCAATGGGCTAATTCAGATTGGCAAAACCGTGGAGAGGTCTATGAGGAAGTTAAAAATAATATCTCGGACAAGTTATTAAAATATTTAGATACCAAGTTTACAGGCTTTTCTGACAATGTTGAATATGTAGAAGTTTCAACTCCATTGTCCCTGGAAAAATTCACAAATCGTCAGGGCGGGGCCATGTATGGTTTGCCTAGTACCAAAGAACGTTTTCAAATGAGTTGCCTGCAACCAAGGACTAAAATCAAAAATTTATACCTGTCTGGTGGAGATACTTTTATTGTTGGAGTTTGTGGTGCCCTAATTGGTGGTTTTGCTTCTGCTTCAGTGATAGAAAGCAGACTTAGCATTTTGTCTTTTTTTCCGAAATTTATGTCAAAATTAACTAATGAAAGAAAAACTGCTAAGGCTACTGGGTGAATCTCGAATTAAAAAATGAAATAAATGAAAATTATAATATAAAATTTTATAGAGTTGGGGGACTCTAGGAGTTATTGCTCGGGGATTTCAATTTATTGCTTGAACTGACAATAACTCCATTTTTAACTTTCTCTTTTTTATTGCTTTTTATCAGCCCGAAATTAATATTCTATGATATCCAGGTTTCTCCTTTTCTTATTTTTAAATTTTGCGGCCTTATTTATAGGAGGCTTTTATACTGGAGACGGGGTGCCTTCTGAATGGTATCAGGAATTAAATAAGGCTCCGTGGACACCACCGGGATGGGTCTTTGGTTTTGCCTGGACTACTATTATGATTTGCCTGGCATTTTATATGTCAAAAGCAATCGGAATTCTGAAAAATGTTAATTTCTTAATTCTTCTTTACACTGTTCAACTGTTTTTAAATATTCTCTGGAATCCACTCTTTTTCGCTATGCAAGAAGTGGGTATCGGCCTCTTTACTATCTCTATTCTGACGGTCCTCGTTGCTTATATTTTATCTGCTTTCAGGAATGAAATGAAATTGTATTCTCTGCTCCTGATGCCTTATTGTATTTGGCTGATAATTGCTACTTCCCTTAATGCTTATATCTTTATTTATAACTAATTCCTGCCCTCTTATAAATTTCCAAAAGTCCCGAAAAACCGACACTTTCCAAAAGTCCCGAAAAACCGACACTTTCCAAAAGTCCCGAAAAACCGACACTTTCCAAAAGTCCCGAAAAACCGACACTTTAAAAAAATACCTAAAATCCAAAATTATTAAAGCCCCGCTCCGCCAATGCCCGATAATTGCCCTCGTTAAAAGTGAAATACTGCGCAGGCTTATGAGAAACATCCCGCTCCTTCTCCTCCGTGGCATTCAGAATGTTTAACTTCAATATCTTGCGACGAAAATTCCGCTTGTCCAGCTTCTTGTCCAAAATCGCCTCATACATCTTCTGCAACTGCCCCAAAGTGAACCGCTCAGCCATCAGATTGAAACCCACAGGCCGGTGTGATATCTCGTTCCGCAACTGCTCTAAGGCCCTCGTCAATATCTCGAAATGATCAAAGGCTAATGCCTCGATCTCATTGACCGAATACCACTTTGTCGATGTAGCAAAAGAAGAAGGCCTGGGCTCAAAATCACTGATGTTGACCAATGAATAAAAG
>CAJQOX010000387.1 GCA_905480075.1 uncultured Aureispira sp.
GTTTACAGTCTTTTTTTCTGCTCCTGTTACTTCCTTTTTGTTCCTGCCTCCTTTGCGCTCAGCAGGATGCTAAAGCCTGCTTTCTTGTTGATTCCTCTTCTTTTATGATTGGCGATAAGATCGAACTCAATTTGGTAGCGACTGTTTCCGGTGCCAATTCAGTGGCTTTCCCTTCCCTCGATACCCTCTTTTCTAAATACCGACAGATTGAAGTTTTAAATGTCGGAGATACTGAAATAAAGACTGTAAACCAAAGCCTTACTTTTGAAAAAACGCTCTTGATTACTATTTGGGAGCCAGGGGTTTTTGTAATTCCTTCTTTGACTTTTTCTTATGTGCCGGAGAATGAACCCGTGACGTTTTTTACTGATGAAATCAGCCTTTTTGCTATTGCTCCGCAAATAACCGGAGATTCACTCTATGTTGCAGATATCAAAGGCCTGATGGAGGAAGTTCCTGGTTTATGGGATCATTTAATATCTTTTATTTCTCATCCCCTTGTTATTTTATTTCTGCTTCTCCTCTTACTGATTGCTGGTTTCTTTGTTTTTAAATATTTTATGAATAATAGAAAATCAGAAAGGATATTCAGCCCGGAACAAATAGCCTTGAAAAGACTCGAAAACCTGAGGGAAAGCAATTATCTTGCTGAGAATGATTTTCAAAGCTACCATGCAAAAATTTCTTTTATCCTCAGATCTTATATCAATGGACGTTTTGAAATTGCTGCACTCGAACAACCACTCAATAGGTTTATCCCTTTGGTCGAAGAACATCCTCTCATGAAAAATGATATCTTTGAAGAACTGACAGTGGTTTTACAACATGCCAATTTAATAAAATTCGCTAAGGCTTCTCCTCTGAATATTGCTAATGAAAAAGCATTTGCTTTTTGTTTTGAGTTGTTGAATTCAATAGAAGATCAATTAATTACAGAAACATAAGAATTTGTCTCTGCTTAAGTATTGTTTATGACGTTTGATGGAATCCAATTTGCCGACCCCTGGTTTTTAGCACTGTTACTTGTGCTGCCTCTTCTTGCGTTTTGGTATTATTATAAACAGGATAACTATTTTGCCAAAGTTAAAATTTCTGCAAATCAGGGGCTCCATGTTTCCTCCTGGAAAGAAAAGGGAAGACACTCTGTTCAAATCCTGCAAATCTTAGCTGTCGCAGCCCTTATAGTCGCCCTTGCCAGACCTCAGGCTATCCTGCAAAAAGAAAATGTGACGGCTGAAGGTATTGATATCATGCTTGCAATTGATGTCTCTACCTCTATGCTCGCCAGAGATTTTGAACCCGACAGGCTCGAAGCTTCAAAACAGGTGGCTGCTGACTTTGTTTCTAATAGAAAATATGACAGAATTGGCCTGGTGGTCTTTTCCGGAGAATCTTTTACTCAGTGCCCGCTGACCACCGATCACAATATCCTTACATCTTTCCTGTCTGATTTACAATGTGGACTTATCGAAAACGGAACGGCTATTGGTATGGGCCTGGCTAATGCTACCAAAAGACTCAGAGATAGTGACGCTGATTCAAAAGTGATTATTTTATTGACTGATGGTATAAATAACGCTGGATATGCTACTCCTTTGCAGGCAGCGGATGCTGCACGGAAATCTGATGTCAAAGTGTATACAATTGGTGTTGGGTCAAAAGGCCTTGCAAGAACGCCCGTAGAACAAAAAATGGACGGATCTTTTGTTTATGACTGGAGGACGGTGCATATCGATGAAAAACTGCTTATGCAAATTGCAGAACAGACTTCAGGGAAATATTTCAGGGCGCAGGATGTGGATGAATTAAAGGCTGTCTATGATGAAATAGACCGATTGGAAACGACCAAAATTGAAACTACTGTTATTCGCCGGTACAAAGAAAAATACCATAGCTTCGTTTTTCTGGCTCTGCTATTTGTTTTCTTGCAGGTGATTTTAGCTAATACATTGTTCAAAACTATCGTCTGACTTATGTTGCATTTCGAAGAACCGCTGTATTTTTATCTCTTGCTCTGTATTCCAATACTGTTTGCACTGTTTTATGTTGCTACTCTTCATAATGATAAACTCAGAAAACAATTCGGTGATTTAATCAATCTTAACAGACTCACTTCTGATATTTCAAGGCTAAAAAGACCTTTGAAGTTTTCTCTCCTGATGATGGCTTTTACTTTTCTTACTATAGCTCTCGCCAATCCCAGGGTGGGGCACAGAACGCAATCTGTAAAAGGAGAAGGGGCGGATGTTTATATTGCGATTGATGTTTCCAAAAGTATGTGGGCGCAGGATGTTAAGCCAAACAGAATGGAAAGGGCAAGACAGTTTTCCCAAAAACTGATTGATGCCATCGAGGGCGACAGGGTAGGACTTATCTTTTTTGCAGGCAGCCCCTTTCTTCAAATGCCGCTGACAACAGATTATGCCGCCGCCCGTTTGTTTGTACAAAATGCAAGCCCCGAACTTAATATCAATCAGGGAACGGCTATTGAAAAGGCGATAGATAGGGTGGTGGAGCTCGGTAGAAAGAATAAAAAAAAGAAGCAAAGGGCTTTAATTGTGATTACAGATGGCGAAAATCATCAAACAGATGCTGCCTCTGCTGCCCAAATTGCTAAAGCTGAGGGGGTAGCAACCTTTGTAGTTGCTGTGGGTACAGAAGCAGGGGCCCCGATTCCTGTTCAAAAAGAGGGCAGAACAGAGTTTAAACTCGATGCAAAGGGTCAGGTCGTTCATTCTAAAATGAATGCTGATATGCTCAGGAATATTGCTACTTCTGGTGGGGGAAAGTTTTATAAGATCAAACCTGATGCTGATGCGGTGATTTATGATTTAGTCAAAAAAATATCAGGCCTCGAAAAGTCTGAGTTCATGCAAAAAAACTTCGATGTATTTGAAACTTATTTTCAATATTTTGTAGCACTTGCATTGCTCCTTTTATTTATGGAATTCTTTATCAGCTACCGGAAAAGTAATTGGCTGAAAGAGTAGTTGGCTAAGGGCTTGTTTTTGCGTTTTAAAAACTCGTAGTGATTTAGTGCTTTATATATTATAGTTTTATGATTGTCCCTGTCTTATAACTTCTATTTAATCAGTATGCTGAATTGAAGGGCATCCGGGCGCTACGTTCCGCAGCTCGCTTTTCGCTCGGCCCACAGCAGCTGAAAAAATCAGCGGATGTGGTCTGTGACCTGAGGTCACACTGCTGCACATCGCTGATGCTGATTACCGGATGAATCGGTTTGATGATTGGATGAATGGAATTGATGGAGGTATGAAAATTATGTTTTTACTGTTTTAAAATTTTTGTGACTATTAATTAATTCCTGAGTTTTAAGGAATTAATTCTTAATGGTATATTTACAGATTATGTCATTCAATTACCCGAAAAATGAAATGTTTATTTTTTATTACTTTTGCTTTTTTGTTGTCTGCATGTTCTGATTATTTTGCTGATGCTAATGTCCAAAAAGGTATTGAGTATTATTTTAATGCGGAATATGATAAGGCTGAAAAAGAATTGAAAATTGCTTTGTCCAAAGATTTGCTGATGTATTCCCGGAAAGAAACATTTACTATTCTTGGTAATGTATATAATGAACTCGAACAATATGACAGCTCAGTGGTATTTCACCAAAAAGCACTCGCCCTTGATTCAGGGTATGTTGATGCATGGGTGAATTTAGGAGTTGTTTACAGATTGACTACAGAATATGACCTGGCTGAATATTGTTATCTCAAAGCTCAATCGATCAACCCGGATGATCCTGAACTCAATGCAAGCCTCGGTGCTTTGTATGTCTTTAAAGATGATTTGGAAAATGCCTTGAAATTTTTGAAGCTGTCCGTCGAACTTGACCCGGCATTAGCTGTCGCACATTCAAATTATGCACTCGCATTAGCAATGAACGGGGAATTTGAAAGTGCAGAGGATGAGTTGGAAAAAGCAGTTTCATTGGGGTACAAAAAAGGGGATATTATCAAAGACAGAATTCAGAAGCTGAAGGATGAGCAATGATTTATTTTCCTTTTAATCTTTGTTTACGTTCATCCTGTACAAATATATATTGAGATTTTTTTTGTTGCTGATGCCAAAAGTTAATCTAAGACTGTCCTGCTGTATCTCTATATCTGCAAAGGATGAACTGTTGTGCTCCGGGTTTTTCATCTCGAGGGTTTTGCCTTTGTCTGTCAAAAAAAATAATCCTTTATCCTGATGCCCGGGATTGCCAAAACCATGATAACTGCCGTCTTCCCTGAACTCCAGACCGTTCTTATTGCCCGGGTCGGCACTCTTAGTGATATCTTTACCGCCTGAATGGGTTTTGTAGATTTTCCATTTACCTACTAGCTGACTATTGTTTTCTGAACTGCTGCTATTACAGGAAATCAGGACTGTTAAAATTGATAATAAGATTAAAGTTTTCATTTTGTTGATACGTTTGTGCTTATGTGGTATTGGATTATTCGCAGTTTCTTAACTACAATTCATACCATTCAATATCTTTTAGTGCAGCCCGCCTGCTCTTTTTCTTTACGCCATAGTTCTTTGCCAGGTAGGCAACTATAGGGGCTTCGTTCGGGCCCAAATCCCAGAGCTTTTGTGTTTCCTGCATCCAATGTATTGTTTCAGTCCATCCATCGGCATCTGCCCTGTTTTGTGTTACCAGTTTGTGCGAATGACAGCCTCCGCAATGTTGAAGGACCAATTCATAGCCATCATCAACAATGAGTCCGCTGTTTACATGAATCCCCTTTTCAATAAGGTCAGCGTCCGTACTCTCTGTTTCTGCAGTTTTTTCAGGAGTCTCCACTTCTGATTTCGGTAAAAAATTGAAGGCATAAAGAAAAAACCAGGAAAATAACAAAAATAAAACAAGGGCCCACAGGTCAAACCATTTCATGATGCCCTTCAAAAAAACTTCTTTATGTTCAGGTATATGATTTTTTTCTGCCATAACTATATCCTTTTTACCGCAATACGGTGACAGGCATTATTAAGGTAGCCTTTAGGGTTCCAATTGGGTACTACCATCGGTTGTGAGATACCTTTGCTGTCTGTGGCCTTTGACCAGATTTCGTAGTATCCGTCCTGTGGTAAAGTTATTTGAATACTGAATTGTTGCCAGGCAAGGCGGTTGACAGGTTGGCTAAGTACACATTTCTGCCAGCTAGCTCCGAAGTCTATGGAAATATGAACTTCTGAAACTTCCAGATCCCCTGCCCAGGCATGACCCCTTACTTCAAATTCCTTTTTTCCCTTTACCATTGCACCGGTTCTCGGATAGGTAATAAGCGATTTTACCGGCATGGATTCTATGATTTTCATATCCTCTTCTGCCACTTTTGTGCCGGGGGCAACAGGGTTTTTCGGAACCCGGTAGGAGTACCCCTTCATTTTAGGCCCGTCGTGAACTTTGTTTCTGATGACAATACGATTCAGCCACTTCCCGGAAGTTGAAGCGGGCCAACCACCAAAAACCAGACGCAGAGGATAACCATTCATAGCTGGTATATCTTCATCATTCATCTTCCAGGCAATCAGGGCTTCATCTTCCAATGCTTTTTCTATTGGGACGCCTCTTGAAATGACCACCTTTTTGCTGTCGCCACTCAAATGTGTATCCGCACCATAATATCCGATGTAAACTGCATCGCTTTTTATTCCGGCATCTTCCAATACATCTCTTAACCTGACTCCTGTCCATTTACAACATCCTACAGCACCCAAGGACCATTGATTTCCCTTTGCGCCGGGGGTGAATTCACTGCGCCCGTTACCACCACATTCAAGCACAAGATTATAACTGTATGTATTAAATTTTGATTTCAAATCGCTCAGTGAGTATACCTTTTTGGATTTTGCAGATTCTCCCTCTATAGTAAGGGTCCATGAATTTATATCCACATCACGGGGAGCTATGCCATTATTCCTTACAAAAAAAACATCGGCAGGGGTCACCTCAGGATCAAGCAAATGAGGTGGAGTTTCTGCATTCCATGGTTTGTCGTTCAAAATAGTAAGCTTGTCACTTTTGCCAGGTACAGTGTCAGTGCCTTCCCTTAAGCCTATAGGTAACACCCCTTCCGGTAATTTATTAGCAAAAACTATGTTAAGTCCTAAGAGTCCTCCAAGTGTTGTCATTGAAGTATTGCTTATAAATTTTCGACGACTGAGCTTTTTACTTTTATTCCGGTCCTTTTTCATTTTATTCTCCGATTATTCCGATATTTTGTCTTGTATTATACAAACATACACAAAGAAAAAATAAAAAACGGGGTTCCAAATCACATAAGTTTAGATTTATTATTTGTATAGCAAGGGCTATTAATATTGCTTTTTCTTATTTAAAACCGCAATTTATGAAGAGGGTAATATTTTACCTGCTGCTGAACCTGTGCATGAAAATTTTGAAAAAAATTAAAAATCCCGGACTCAGTTCAACCTCTTAAACTAAATCCGGGCAACATGTGGAGGTCCACTTGTGTCAGGCATCCGTCAGGTAAATCATTTGTGTTTCATGAACTAATGTCATTAAAACATCTTATTAATCATCAAATTTGTACTATGTTAAGTAGCAGTATTCAAAAGGTTACGCCTTTGTAATAAAAAAATGTATTTTGTGGAATATTCTGAAACATCTTTTTAATCAGCTTCTTTATTTATTATTATAAATGAAAAAGATCGCACCCCTTATCTGGATTATTGTAGGAGTAGTTCTTTTGACCTTTATCGGAGTCAAAAATCATCCTGACGAACAAAATAACAGAATGGTTATTATAAAACACAGACCAAGTTTTAAACTGGAGTTTTATTCGCCTTTACAAAGCTCTGAAAAAGTGAAAAAGTTTCAAGATTTGAGCCCGGAGGAACAGGAAGAAGAAAACTTATACAGAGAGTTTATCAAAAGAAAAGAAGCAAGGACTATTGATAATTTTGCTTTGGTGTTCTTTCAATTTGGATTGTATCTTATTATTATTAATTTATTGCAGCTCATTTTTTTCAGGCGTAAAAACAAGATTAAAATCAATAGGTTTTTATCTATCAACGGGATTGGACTTGTGATTGCTATGGGGATATATCAAATTTACTGGACAGAAGATATTGCCCTTTGGATTGTTGTAATAATTCAGGTTGTCCTCAATATTCTGCTTATTTTTCCCCGCCTCCGGAAAAATGCCTGATGTCCCATAATTGAAATTGTTATGATAATAGCCATTAATACCAGATTTTTAATGCCTCAGCTTGAAGGCATAGGTTGGTTTACGCATGAGGTAGTCAAAAGGTGGGTTGAGTGGCACCCGGAACATGAGTTTGTTTTTATTTTTGACCGCCCTTATGATAAAAAATTCCTGTTTGATGCAAAAAATGTAACCGCTGTCAGTACTTTTCCCCCTGCAAGACACCCTGTTTTGTTTTATTTGTGGTATGAATGGTCAATACCCAGGATACTAAAAAAATATAAGGCGGATGTCTTTGTATCTCCCGACGGCTTTCTTTCTCTGAATACCAAAATTCCAACGCTGATGGTCCTGCACGATATCGCTTGGAGACATTTTGATAAACATGTCTATTGGTCAGCAATGAAATTCTATAATTATTATGTGCCAAAATATGCAGACTTTGCCAACAGAATAGCCACGGTTTCAGAGTTTTCCAAAAAAGATATTGTTAATCAATTTGCTGTTGAGTCTGATAAAATTGATGTGGTATACAATGGTAGCCTCGCCAAATACATGCCACTTTCTGATCAGGAAAAACTCAGAATAAAAGCTGAATATTCTGACGGTCAGGACTACTTCCTCTATGTCGGTTCTATCAACCCCCGAAAGAATGTCCCGAATCTGTTACTGGCTTTCGAAGAATTTAAAAAGAAAAGCAATGCTCCATTGAAGCTTTTATTGGCAGGACGGGCTATGCGGGATGATGAACAGGAAGGGGAAATACGAAATGCTTCTGCTTTCAAAGAGGATATTGTTTTGTTGGGGTATGTAGATAATGACTTGCTTCCAAAAATTGTAGCTTCCGCTTTTGCACTCACCTATGTGTCTTTGTTTGAAGGTTTTGGAATTCCTTTGGTAGAGGCAATGTATTGTGATGTGCCCTGTATTACTTCAAACTGTTCTTCTATGCCCGAAGTAGCAGGAGATGCAGGCTTGTTAGCTGACCCTCAGTCTGTAGATGATATTTGCAGCAAAATGATGACAATGTATTCAGAACCCGAACAGAGAACCCTTCTTATCGAAAAAGGAAAGGTGCAACGTCAAAAATTTTCATGGGACCTGACAGCATCAAAAATGTGGAATGCCCTGGAAAAAACCTTAACAACAAAAATAGACTAAGGTATTTGCGTCGGTTCAGGAAAAGTGCATATTTATTTTGGGAATAAATATTAAGCCCCCTGCGATTGCTGCGGCAAGTGCAGATATCAATACCCCTGCTGCGGCTATATCTTTCGCCTTCCCTATCAGTTCGTCCTCTTCGACAGATACTTTGTCCGCAAGGTATTCAATGGCAGAATTCAGGGCTTCCATAGAAAGAACCAACGCAATGCAAAGGGCAACAATACATCCTTCAGTAATTGATATCTGAAGAAAGAATGATAAAGGAATCACTATTATTGTAGCCAATAAATGTATCTGTGCATTAGGATGGGTAGAAAAAAGATTGAAAATACCCTTGATTGCCCATTTGAAGCTCAAAATGCGTTGCCTTATATATTTAAACATATCTATCCGGATTTATTCCATGATGAAGCTCAGTTAATTGTTTCAGGACAAAATAGGCATAATGATTTATAGATTACTTATAAATAAAGAAAAACAGCTCCGAAAAAAAAATTATCGGAGCTGTATTCTTTACGGAAAATGTATACTTTAAAGGTATTATGAGTTTGGGTAGGCAGGAGTTTTCAAGATTACAAAGCCCTCGCTATACAGCCTTGTTTTTTACCTTTCTTACGCTTTTTCCGTAGTTTCTTTTGTTTCTTTTTGCTTGCATGAGTTTCAGGAAAAATAATCAGTTTTTCATCTGCAACAGGTGGCTTGTAATCAGGTGGTAGCTTTATAGAAACTCTTTTGCGGCGAACCTGGTGTGTGACTGATTTTTCTTTAATTCCCTTTGTTGGAATTTTATTATCATTAACAATTTGGTCCTCAATGGTTTGAATCTTTGAATGAGATCGTTTTTTACTGGCTTCACACAATTGTCCGAACATAGGGGGACTGACAAAAATGAAGATGCTGAAAATTAAAAGCGGGAAATTGATTTTGGGAATCATAGGTATAGTTTTTAGTTATTAAAGCGGGAATACTTTGTGCTTACTAATGGTATTTAAAATGAAAAATTCCTAAATTGTTGTTTTAGTAGCACTTAACTATATGTATAAACGGTACCTGAAAAAATAAAGTCGAGTGGTTTTGCAATTTTTAACTTAAAAAAGTAAAAAAATAATTATTAGATTTTGTAAATTAATATAATAGATTATTAATTATTGTACTTGTTTCAGCTTTTGATAAATACTGAATGAGGGGAATTATACCCCTATATAAGGTTTTTTTGCTTTTAGGAATAATAAAAAAGTGCTGCTCAATTAAGAACAACACTTTTAATCACCCATAAAAATAACTCCGCTGCGGCGTCTCTGAATTCCGCAACTTATTTAAATGAAACTTCCTGAAAAAACAATTCTAATCATATGTTATTTTTTTCTTAAAAGGCCACAATTTTACCTTTATTCACGTTCTTTATTTCAAATAGTTCTTTTTATAGAAAGGGCAGATTTTCTGCCCTTTACTATAATAACAAAACTAAGCCTGGGATAAGTTACTCAATTACTCGTTTTGTGTTAAGTCTGTTGACTTTTTAATTTGATCTACTGAATAATTTTGATGTCTGTACTTTTTAAAACCTTCTACCTCTCTAAAAAAGATGATTTTGAGACATAAAATCACTACAATAAATTAATTAATATGTAATGTGTAAATTATTATTAAACAATTTAATAGGATCTAAAGTCTATTGTTTTATTGTTATATTTATGTATAATGAAAATAGCGTGCCAAAAAATATTTTCTCCTCTTAATGTTTTGTGAAACTATCTTAAGATTATCTTTCCTTCTATGCAATAAACTCTACAAACAGCTTTTATATTTCATTTTAAAGGGTTTTTATTTTATTTATAAAAATCTGATCTTTTTTCCTTTATGTATATTATTCAGGATGAAATAAATGAAAATTGATGATATCTGATTTTTTTAGCCATTCAGAACATCTTTAATACTATTCAGAACAAATTAAATTTTTAATCAGATTATTAATTTAAAAACATTCATATTTAAAGTTGCCGGATTTGATATGAGGTACTGATGTCATTTTTTAAAAGGTATTATTTGATGTTTTACTAAAATTATAGAATGAAGACCTGTTTTATAAAACTTATTGTTCCTGTTCTTGCCTGTATTCTTATGATACAATTCAATTCCTGTCAGAAAGACAAATTTATTACCACTGCAGGTGCAGCTTTGGAGTTCTCTATGGATACACTCACCTTTGATACTGTTTTTACAGATATGGGTAGTGCTACCAGAAGATGTAAGGTTTACAACCCGCATGATCAGAAAATAATGATAAAGAATGTCTATTTAGGAGGAGGTGACCTATCGGATTATAATATAAATATCGATGGTTCAGGCGGAACGTCTTCTTCAGATATAGAGGTGCCTGCAGGAGACAGTATTTATCTTTTTGCAAGTGTTTTTATCGATCCGAATAACGGAGATGCTATCCGCTTGGATTCTATAATGTTTGAAACAGAAAGAGGTGGTACTCAAAAGGTTATTCTGTATGCTTATGGATGGAATGCTGAATATATAGGATTGGTAGGTTACCAGAGAACTTTTTCCGACACTACATTAATCCTTAACAACAACAAACCTTATGTTTTTAGTGGAATTATTGCAATTGAAAACAATTCCTGTATTGTTATTCCGGGAGGGACTGAAATTTATATGTTCGGTGGACCTACATCAAGGCCCGGTGACCGTGCAAAGTTATATATAGGCCACGAGTCCTGTATCCGTTCTAATGTAGGAGGAAATCTGAATAACCCGGTGGAGTTTAAAACTCACCGCCTTGAAGAGGATTATCAGTTAATCCCTTTTCATCATGACGGTATTCACTTGGGTAAGACAAGCAAAAATAATATCATTCATGGTACTGTTATCCGCAATGCCGTAGATGGTATCCGCATCGATTCTTTGTCTGTCAACAGCAACCCAAAACTGGAATTGCACAATAGTATGATCTATAATGTAGACCGCTCGGCAATTTTAGGTATTCAAGGTCAGGCAGCGGTCAGCAATACTGTTGTTGCAAACTCAAATCAATATGGTTTTGTCGGTATAAAAGGTGGTGAATATGATTTCAGACATTGTACCTTTGTAAATTATGGCACCGACCTTGTCAGAAGAAGTGAAGCTGTTTTAAGCTGCAGAAATTATATTGCTGACCCAATAACAAAAATACCTGATCCTGCTGCCGGAAATGTAAATTTTACCAATTGTATTATCTATGGCAATCAATCAGAAGAGACCGAAGTGAGTGTGGTTCAGTCTTCTATGCCGTATTCATATAGTTTTAATCATTGCCTGATGAAAGTAGACACATTCAGCCATAATATGGATTTCTGTATTCTCAACAAAGATCCACTTTTCGAAGATTTCAGCAACTATAATTATAATATTATCGATGCCAATTCTCCTGCAAAAGATGCCGGAAAATCCATCAGTTCCACAATCTTATTTTATGACATTATGGGCAAACCCCGAAATCCTGTTAATCCGGATGTCGGGGCTTTTGAGTTCGATTAGAATTACAATTTTTTGTGTCATTACAAGAGCATCCCGGAATAATAGATTATATTTGGAACTTGTAAAAATAAATAACAATGCAATTTTCTATATTTAAAATAACTTTTCTGCTTGCTCTGCCCTTTTTCTTAATGCAGATAACGGCTTGTCAGAAAGATCAGTTTATAACTAAATCCGGTGCCGGGCTTGAATTTTCTTTGGATACCCTTACCTTCGATACCGTGTTTACCAACCTTGGGAATGCCACCAGAAGGTTCAAAGTGTATAATAGACATAATCAGATTATCATGATAAAGAGTGCCTATCTCGGTGGTGGAGATCAATCAGATTATCAAATCAATATCGATGGCTTAAGCGGAACTTCTTCTTCAGATATAGAGGTGCCCGCAGGGGATAGTATTTACATTTTTGCAAGTGTATTTATCGACCCGAATAACGGGGATGCTGTACGGCAGGATTCTATTATGTTTGAAACTGAAGGAGGAGGTACTCAAAAAGTTATCCTTCATGCTTATGGCTGGAATGCTGAATATATAGGACAGGTAGGTTACCTGACAACTTATACGAACACTACCTTAACCTTAAACAACAGCAAACCCTATATTTTTATGGGTGTTATTGCTATAGATAGCAATTCCTGTATTGTCATTCCGGGAGGTACTGAAATATATATGTTTGGAGGCCCTACCACCAGACCGGGAGACCGGGCTATGTTGTATATAGGACACAATTCCTGTATTGAATCCAATAAAGGAGGGAATCTTAACAACCCTGTAGAGTTCAAAACACACCGCCTCGAAGAGGATTATCAGCTCATTACCTTTCATCATAATGGTATTTATCTGAGCAAGACAAGCCGGGATAATTTTATTGACGGAACTATTATCAGAAATGCTGTGGATGGGGTGTTTGTTGATTCCTTCTCTACAAACGGAACCTACAAACTGGAAATGAATAATTGTAAAATATTCAACGTAGAACGCTCAGGTGTTTTGGGCCGTGGCGCTCATATAAAAATGACGAATACGGTCATTGCCAATTCCAATCAGTTTAATTTTATCGGTATTCGTGGTGGTGATTATAATTTCAGACACTGTACCTTTGCCAATTTCGGTTCCGGTTTGGTAAGCCGCAGCGAACCGATTATCAGCTACAGGGATTATGAAATTCAGATAATCAACGGACAGGAAGTAGCGGTTACTGATGACGGAACGGCTTATTTTACCAATTGTATTATCTATGGTAATAAAAACGAAGAGATAGAGGTGCTGACAGCAGAAGACCCTTTTGTAACTTTTGATTATACCTTTACAAATTGCCTGATGAAAGTGGATACTTTTAGTCAAAATATGAATTCATGTATCACCAATCAGGATCCGTTTTTTGTGGATGAAGATGAATATGATTTTAAAATAGATTCAACAGCCTCTGCTGCCGATGATGCAGGTACCCCTTCTTCAATTCCTTCCGGTACTTTTTCAGGGCCTAATTTTGATATAATTGGTGTAAGTAGAAATTCCAACAATCCGGCAATTGGTGCTTATGCTATCCCTAACTAATTATTGACTTTCTTTTTTCCATCCATTCAAACACAAGAATGTTTGAAACAATGAGTAAAAAAGAATATAGAATATCCTCTGCAGGGATAGTACCCAGGCGGATACCTGCATTTTCAAGAGAATTATACCATACAACTGGTTTTGCTGTAGCAGAACCGGTTAATATAGAATTCATAACGAAAAAAGGGATAATAGACAAGGTAAATGATAAGGGGATGAATTTGTTGAGTGGTCGAAAGTATAAAATAATAAATAGAAAAAGACAGAATATAGCTACCATCGTACTATACCAAAAGCCAAAACCAATAAAGAGTATAAATAGACAATACAGGAAGAGGATAGTATAGAAGAACTTGTTATATAGGGTAACACTAGTTTCAGGGAAATAGACTTTTATACATTGATAAATAAATGTACAGGCATAAGGTACTACTAAAAAAAATAACACCTCTTCAATTGGTAGATTCAATAAATAAATACCAGATAAATAATCCGGTTCAAAGCCCCAAACTCCATTAAGTGTGAAGAAATAATCATGAATCAAAAAAGGGACTCCTACAATTAAAAAGGCAAAAATTACAGAGGACCACTTTTTATAAAAAGCTACTTTTTTATCAAAACTTAATAAAAAGGGAAAGAACAATACAGAAAAATCTAATAGGAGATACAAATAATTCATTTTCTCTCTTTTTGTTCTTTGAGGTATTTATAAGGGAAAATCAGTAGTCCAAAACAGGTTCCATCTTCTTTGTTTTCATTAACATGATGAACAGCGTGAGCTCTTCGGATGGCATTGAGATAGGGTGATTTTATCTTGTCAAACCATTTGAATCTTCTATGAATTAAAATATCATGAAATAAAAAATAGGTGATGCCATAAGCCATAATCCCAAACCCGAAAGCTACTATATACCAATAATTATAAATCATTCCCAGCATGATGCAAAGCCAGCTTGGAATAGCATATATTAAAAAAAATGCATCATTTTTTTCAAAAAAATGATCGTGGTTGGGCTGATGATGGTCTTTGTGTAAGTTCCATAAAAATCCATGCATTACGTATTTGTGCGTAAACCAGGCCATGAATTCCATCCCGCAAAATGCAATTAAAAAAGCAGTTGTATTTATTAAAAAATTCATTATATAAAATTCAATATGCCAAAAAATATGAGCCAGATAAAAAACAACACTTGGGCCGCAGAATTGTAAAGTTTGTTGTATTTCATATATAATAAAAGAAAAACAAAAGAAAATACAAACCAACAAAGGTAATTATATAATGGAACTGAACCGTTTTCCCAATACCAAAAATCATTTTTAATAGCAACAGGCTCAATTATAAAATCTAAAAATGTGCAAAGTGTAGCGGCAATAATTGATTTTATTAGTAAGTTGACCTGAGGAAATACCCGTAAAACAATGGCCGAGGATATTACGATTATACAATACCAGTTCAAACCTAAAACCCAAGGTACTCCAAAAATAGTATAGCCTAATTCATTTCCATAAGAATAAGTGCCGAATAAAACGCCGGTACTCACTCCAAGTATCTCTATGGACATGCCGCCCAGATATATAAAACCCAATAAAAAGAATTCCTTCAGATAATCCAATGAGTTTAAAAACAAAATGAAGGTACAAAATAATATATTAAACCAGGATAGTCCGGTTATCCTGTCAGGAGACATGAAAATAATTAACCCGATGATATGAAAAATCACCAAAAACCAGGGGCTTAATTTTTGAAGTTTTAATTTTATGTTTTTATCTATCATTCTCTACTAATTTATCCACGATTGAGGCAGATTTTAAAACAAGTGGAATGCCTCCGCCCGGATGAACTGTACCACCACAAAAAAATAAGTTGTTATATTTCCTGGAAAAATTGGGATGTCTGCTTATCGCTGATAATTTTTTATTTGAAGAAGCACCGTAAAGAGCCCCCGAATAAGACCCTGTGTCATCCTCAATAAGCTTGGGTGTCCATATTTTTTCTGTAACAATATGCTTTTCAATATCACAATTCAATGTGTTTCCAATTTTTTGAACTATAGCTTTACGCACTTTTTGTTTTGTCGTCTCATCTACTTCAGTGCCTGCCGGTACATTGATCATTACAAACCAGTTTTCACAGCCATCAGGGGCATCATGAGGATTGAGTTTTGAGCTTATATGAATGTATACAGTTGCATTTTCAGGAATAATCTTCGTTTCAAAAATCTGCTCAAATTCTTTATAATAATCCTTACTGAAAAATATATTGTGCAAACCTAATTGACTAAATGTTTTTTCAATACCCCAATAAAA
Source organism: uncultured Aureispira sp. (assembly GCA_905480075.1). GTDB lineage: Bacteria > Bacteroidota > Bacteroidia > Chitinophagales > Saprospiraceae > Aureispira. Next base: position 15,737 of record CAJQOX010000387.1, read on the forward strand.
AACAATGGCAGAACTAGATCTTTCCTGCTTTTTGTATTTTTTATATAACTTTTGGTCATTTAATATATTTTTATAAAAATTTAAATGGTCAATAGCACAAATTAATTGTTTGGATTCATAAGGTTTTTCAGCTTGAGTGGTATACCTTCCTGTAACAGTATCCTTGCTGCAGTTGCTTATGTTTTGGTTGAATTTAAAGTGTACACCTTTACTCTTTGATAGTTTATAAAGACCTTCAGCAATGCTTTTCATACCTTCTTTTGGAAAAAAAGTACCGGAATTTTGTTCCAGATGAGGTATCATACTTAAAATGCCGGAGGCCTGAAAAGGGTTTGAACCGTTGTAAGTAGCATGGCGATTAAAAATCTGAACCAACTTTTCATCCTTCAACAATTTTACATTTAACTGATTTAAGGATTTAATTAATCCGGATCGCATAAAAAGAGGTGTGTTTTTAAAAACCCTCCCCCATGGAATTTCAGTAGTTTTATGAATAGCTGTATCAAGAAAAATACTACCTATGTTGTTGTATTTTATTGCTGAACGGTTTAGATAATCTTCAACAGGATCCGGATTGAGGTCTAATTTTTCAGATATTTCCTTCTTCAACGCATTTATATCCGTATAAAAAGTAAGCTGTTTACCATCTTCAAAAAAGTATCTCCCTGATTCTGTATGCTTTATGTAGTCGTAATAGTTTCTGTAATCTTCATCGAAAAGCTCATAAATTTCATTTACATACTCAGGCATTGTAAAAAGAGAAGGACCAGTATCAAAACGATATCCTTTTGATTCATATTGATGCATTTTACCCCCCGGATAACTGTTTTTTTCTAATACAAGTACCTCCAGACCTCGCTTTCGAAGTCGTAAGCTTGTTGCCAATCCGGCAAGCCCGGCACCTATAATTACAGCATCATACATTTAAATCATATTGAATGAATGAGCCAGATAAGACCTGAAATAAAGAAAGAATTTAGAATAGTTTGGGATTCTGATTCTATTACTCATCAAATCATCCACTTTTTTAGTTTTTATTTTTAATAAAAGTTTATAATAGTAGGTATAAGCAAGATATACACTGAATTTGCAGGTTTCAGGTAACAACAAAATGCCTTTGTAGGCTTCCTGGAAATCTAATTCTATTTCTTTTTCAATCTCTATTTTTTGCTTTGTCGTAAATTCTCCTTCTTCAATTTCAGGAAAATATACACGTCCTAATCCTTCCCAATCGTCTTTTAAATCCCGGAGGAAATTAATTTTCTGAAAAGCTGCACCTAATTTTCTTGCATAATACTTTAAATCTTCATAAGTCTTATCGTTTCCAAGTACAAAAACCTTTAAGCACATAAGTCCAACAACTTCAGCAGAACCTACAATATAATGGTCATACATTTCTTTATTGTATTCCAATGGTGTTAAGTCCATTTCCATACTAAAGAAAAACTGTTCAATTAACTGATGATCGATATTGTATCTGTTTACTGTAGCCTGAAATGAATTAAGTATCGGATTCAGAGATATTTTTCTTTCAATAGCAGTAAAAGTATCTTGTTTAAACTCTTCAAGAAGCACAGCTTTGTCAAATTCATGGAAAGTATCAACAATTTCATCAGCAAAACGAACCATACCATAAATAGCATGAATGTCATTTCGTATGCTGCTGTTCAAAGTTGAAACACTTTTGAAAAAAGAAGTACTGTACGCTTTTGTTACATTTACTGATGCCTGTATAGCTACCTGGTCAAATAAGTCTTTCATAGTGAGGTGTTTTTACAATTGCTCTATATGACGTTTGTTTTTAGTTTTTCTTTTGTTAATTTTGCAGCAATTTTTCCTGAAATAAGGGCTGGAGGAACTCCGGGGCCCGGAACTGTTAATTGACCACAAAACGTCAGATTTTTTAACTTTGAGGAAATTTTTGGTTTTAGATTAGCAGTTTGAAATAGTGTATTGGCAAGGCCATAGGCATTGCCTTTAAAGGAGTTGTAATCCTTTTTGAAGTCGTTTATACAGTAAGATTTTTTGTATATAATATGGTCCTTAACCTCTTCTCCCGTATGTTTTTCTATGCGTTGAAGCATAGTTTTAAGGTATTTCTCACGAATAGCTTCATTGTCTTTAATTCCTACAGCAAGAGGCATTAGCAAAAATAAATTTTCACAGCCATCAGGTGCGACTCTTGGTTCAGTCTTGGAAGTCATACAGGTATAAAAAAGAGGGTTGTCAGGCCAGGAAGGGTTGTCATAAATTTGTTTACCATGTTCAATAAGGTCTTCATCGAAAAATAAATTGTGATGCTGTAAACCACCCAGTTTTTTATTAATACCAAGAAACCATATTAACGAACTTGGAGCCATTTTCCTTTTGTCCCAGTATGCTGTATTATATCTTCTGTATTCAGGAGGAATAAGGTTTTGTTCTACAAAATTGTAATCTGCTCCTGCAATGACGTAGTCAGACTTTACTGTTTTCTTATCAAAGACTATTTCATTTATTCTGCCATCAGAACAATTGAATTTTTGAGCGTTTACATTGAAATGAAATTTAGCACCATTTGATTGTGCAATGTTCATTAAAGCTTCTGCAAGTTTAAACATACCGCCCTTAGGGTACCAGGTACCTAATTTAAGATCGGCGTAATTCATCAGTGTGTATAGGGATGGAATTCTATTAGGCATTTCACCTAAAAAAAGGACCGGGAACCTTAGAATGGACCGGGCTTTATGTGAATCAAACCTGTTAGAGACATCTTTCTCGACTGATTTAAAAATATCAAGCTTAAAAAAATTCTTAAAAGCAGTCTTGTCCAGTAATTCAGAAATTTTTAATCCTGGCTTTTCAAGAAAATTATCAATGCCTATTTGATATTTTATTTCAGCATCTTTAAGGAATTTTAACAATTTATCCCCACCACCAGGTTCCAAACCATCAAAAGTTTTGCAGAGTTCATTAAGATTTGCTGGAAGTTCAGTACTGCTCAGGTCTTTCCAGAAAACTTTATATGATGGGTCTAACCTGACAAGGTCTATGTGGTCTTCCAGTCGTTCACCAAGATCAGAAAAAATTTTTTCTATTAATTCAGGCATCCAATACCAAGAAGGCCCCATGTCGAAAGTAAATCCTTTGTCTTTGAAATTTCTTGCCCTTCCACCAGGTAGATCATGTTTCTCGTGCACATGCACATCAAAACCTTCTTTGGATAGGAAACAAGAAGCAACAAGACTTGAAAAGCCTGCACCGATAATATCTATTTTCAAAACAAAAAATTTAGTGTTTTTAAATTGTTAGCACAATATTAACATATCTAAGGATATTTTGTTTAAAATAATTCAAATATTATTCTTACTTTTTTGACAAAAAATATTTACGATGAATTCTGATAGAGTACAAGCCTGCATTTTGTGTAGGGTAACCTTTTGAAAGTCAAGCTGTAAGTGTGTTTAATTCGATGCTGTCAATTTTAATTTTTAGTTCTTCGGTATTTGATAAATCTATGCGCCTGCGCCTATATGTTTTTAAATTTTTTTTGAGATTTATATTGTGCATAAAAATTACCTTTTTTGCTTGTTTATTAGTGCATTAGGTAGTGGATGTCTTGCGGTGTAGGAGTTGGAAAAGTTAATTTTTGTTGATTCGAAAATCCTGTTTCTCCTGAATATGCACATCAAACTCTTCTTTTGAAAGGAAATAGAAAAGAAAAAGATTTGAAAAGCCTATACCGATATTATCTGATTTCAAAACAAAGAAATTAGTGTTTTTAAATTGTTTATTTGCAAAGAAATAGCTAAGTTTTATTGTTTAAAACTTAAATTCTATTCTGATTTTTTTACAAAAAGCCTTTCCTCTTCAATCTGACGCAAAGCCAATTCGGCATTAGGGGTAGGGTAGTCTCCTGAAAGACAAGCCATGCAGGTGTTGAGGCCCATGTCGTCAAATTGCTTTTTGAGTTCTTGAAGCGTTTGATAAATCAAAGCATCGGCACCGATATAATTTCTGATATCTTCTGTCGTTTTATTTGCTGCAATCAACTCTGTAGTAACCGACATATCTATACCATAAATACAGGGGTTCAACAGTGGTGGCGCGGCAGAGATAAAGTAAATTTCAGCTGCACCGGCATCTCTCAATATTTTAACAATGCGCTTTGAGGTTGTCCCCCGGACTATAGAATCGTCCACGACAGCTACTTTTTTACCCTCTACGGTTTTTGATATAGGGTTTAGCTTGCGTTTTACAATATCCTCTCTTTCTGATTGCTTTGAAGAAATAAAGCTCCTTCCTATATAATTGGATTTTACAAGCCCCCTGCGGTGTGGGATACCCAATTCTTCTGCTAGTCCCGATGCCGCAAAATATCCCGATGTTGGTACATCTATTACAATATCCGGTTTCAACCCTGCCGCGACTACTTTTTTAGCAAGTTGTCTCCCCATTTTTACTCTTTGACCAGCAACCAAACGAGTGTGCAAGTAAGAATCTTCACGGGCAAAATAGATAAATTCGAAAACACAGAAGCGCTGACCATTAGAATGTCCTTTACGGCTGTGGAGATTCCTGTTATTGTCTATGAAAATCATCTCTCCGGGTTCAAGATCCCTCACCACTTCATAATCAAGATGATCAAAACAAACGGTTTCTGATGCTACTCCATAAACTGTTCCTTCGGCAGTTTCCTTTTTTCCAAGAATCAAAGGACGAATACCATTAGGGTCACAAAATGCAAGCAACCCGTGATTGGCAATAATAGCAACCACAGAATAAGCGCCATGTACTTTTTGTTGAGTAGCATATACTGCATTGAATATATCTTCCGGGCTCACTTTTCCCAGGTCCTTGGACCTCCTGAGTTCGGATACAAAACTGTAAAGTATCAGTTCCAGGTCATTTGTTGTAGTCGGAAGAATGTGATATTCCTGATAAAGGCGTTCGCTGATTTCTTCAAAGTTTGTAATATTTCCATTGTGAGCCATCGATATCCCGAAAGGATAATTGGTCCCTATAGGTTGTGCGTTTTTTAATTCATTGGAACCATGAGTTGTGTATCTTACATGACCGATCCCGATATCACCATCAAGACGCTTAAGGTGCTTCTCTTCAAAAACACTATTTACCAGACCAAGCCCTTTTTTTTCGTGGAAAAGTTTTTTGAAAGTAGTAATTCCTGCAGCATCCTGCCCTCTGTGTTGAAGGGCAGTTAATCCCATCATGAGGTCATAAACAATTTTTTCTCGTCCTATAAATCCTACTATTCCACACATTTTTTTATAAATTATAATTTATGAATTATGAATCATGAAGTTTAAACGAAGATAGTAATATCTAGTGTTTAAATCTCGGATTCATATGAAAATCAAGAAAGGGTATTTTTTTTAAAAATATTCTTTAGTGTTTTACTGTAAAAGTGATGTTCAACAGCAAGCCCCCTCTTCTCTACATCTTCAAGGGTGTTGACTCCTTTAAGATCTACAGGGTGTTGTGCTATTACTGAACCGGTATCCATGCCTTCGTCAACAAAATGTACCGTTATTTTTGTTTCCTTCATCTTGTTTTCAAAAGCCCACTCATAGGCATGTAAGCCCTGATGCGCGGCAGTATCAGCAGGATGAATGTTTATTATTTTTCCGGCGTATGCCTGAACAAATTCAGGAGAAAGTACCCTCATATAACCGGCAAGAACAATGTAATCCAATGGATAGTCTGTTAATAAATCAAGAACTTTTCGGTCAAAATTAATTCTTTTCAGACCTTTAGAATTTATATAGTCAGTTCGCAGACCTACAGACTCCGCAAACCGCAAACCTGCAGCATCCTCCTTATTGGCAAAAACC
>CAJQOX010000388.1 GCA_905480075.1 uncultured Aureispira sp.
GCCTTGCTGATATTACCGCATTTTTTACCCAAAACAAAGGAGAACAAAGCTATTGAAAAAACTACTTTTCTCGACAAATTCTCGCGGCTTCCTTTTCATGAGTACAAGTGGCTAAAACTATCAGTGGTTGCTACAACAATATTATTTTTGTTCTTTTACAATAAAGTTGATTTTGACAGCGATATGAACAGCATCAACTTCATGACAGAAGAACTTAAAACTGCAGATAAAAATCTGAGGGAGATGGGAGGTGAAGCGCTTAGAAGTACGTATATAATAAGCTCTTCAGATAATCAGGAAGAAGCGATAAGGCAGAATGAAAAAGTGGGGAAAAAGCTACAGGAATTAAAAGAAAAAGGCAGTATACAGAACTATACATCGGCGAGCAGCTTTTTACTTTCACAGGAAAGACAGTCAGAAAAAATAGCCCTGTGGAACAGATTCTGGACAGCAGAACGCAAAGCAAAGACAAAAAAGGCATTAACAGAACAGGGGCGGGTTTTGAAATTTAAGGAAAGCACTTTCAGTCAATTCAACGCACTACTTGAAAAGGAGTTTATCCCTGTTCCCTTATCGACTTTCGCGCCATTGCAGAAGATGGTTCTGAATGAATACATCAGCAATAAAAACGGGCAGTTTTCCTTTATAAACATTATCAAAATGGATGGCAGTAAAAAATCCATTGTCTATCCTGAATTTCAGGGGGAAGAGGCTGTCACAATTTTTGACAAACAGTTTATCGCCCAGCAATTTGCCAGTTCATTAAAGACTGATTTCAGTAAATTAGCAAACTGGTCTTTTCTGATAGTATTTATAATATTATTGATATTTTTCGGAAGAATAGAACTTGCCCTGCTGACCATATTCCCTATTTTGCTTAGTTGGGAATGGACATTGGGGATGATGGCGATTCTGGGATTAAAATTCAATATTGTCAATATAATAATCTGTACCTTTATTTTCGGGCTGGGTATAGATTACAGTATATTTATAACCAAGGGTTTGCTACATGAGTATAAATATGGAGAACGGATTCTTCCTGCCTACAAGACCTCAATAATACTTTCGGCATTAACGACAATGTGTGGGATGGGGGTCATGATATTTGCAAAACATCCGGCGCTTTTCTCTATTGCAAGTTTATCTGTTATCGGCATCCTTTCCATCTTGATAATCACCTTTACCATACAGCCTATTATTTTTGGAGCCTTGATCGTCAACAGAAAAAAGAAAGGCCTGCCTCCCTATACCCTTTTGAATCTCATATCTACAATTGTTGCCTATAGTTATTTTGTCACAGGTTGTATAATATTGACAATAAGCACCTTTATCTTAACAATTACACCACTAAGAAAAAACAAGAAAAAATACGTTCTGCACCGGATGATACGGAGGATGTCAGCATCTCTGATTCATCTGATGTTCAATGTCCGCAAGAAATACATCAACAGGGAGAATGTACACCTTGACAAGCCGGCTCTGATCATAGCCAATCATCAATCTTTTCTAGATATAATGATGATATTGATGTTGCATCCCAAAATTATACTGATGACCAACAACTGGGTGTGGAACTCTCCGATTTTTGGCAGAGTCATACGTTTTGCTGACTTTTACCCTTCGGATGCGGGAGCTGAAAACAGTGCAGAAAAACTGCAGGACCTGGTTAACAAAGGGTATTCTGTGATGATTTTTCCTGAAGGAACCCGTTCTAAAACCGGAAAAATCGGACGATTCAAGAAAGGCGCATTTTATATAGCAGAACAATTAGGCCTGGAGATCTTACCAATAATTTTTCACGGCACAGGCGATTGTATACGCAAGAAAGACTTTCTGGTACACGGCACCACTGTTACCATGAAATTCCTTGACAGAATAAGCCCCTATGATCAGTCCTGGGGTAACAATTATACTGAACGGACAAAATCAATCAGCAAACACTTTAAAGCCGAATACAAAAAAATACAGGCAGCCGCAGAGACCGCAGATTTTCATGAAGACCGTCTTATTAAAAACTACATTTACAAAGGTCCTGTACTCGAATGGTACACCCGTATCAAAGTTCGTCTGGAAGACAAATACAAACCTTTTGACGAAATCCTGCCGAAAAAAGCAAAAATAACAGATATTGGCTGCGGATACGGCATGATGGCCTACATGTTACAATTGCTTTCGGATGAACGGACAATAGAAGGCATTGATTACGATGCAGAAAAGATACAGGTAGCAAATGAATGTTTTCTGAATAATGAAAAGATAAATTTTGTTGCTGCAGATGCCACAAATCATCCGCTTACAGCAAGTGATGTATTTCTTATCAGTGATATGTTGCATTATATTCCCACCGGGCAACAACATCAGCTGATCAGAAACTGTCTGGACAAACTGAATGACGGAGGGATGCTGATCATCAGAGATGGAGACAGCGACCTTGAAGAGCGGCACGGTGGGACAGAATGGACTGAAAAGTTTTCTACGAAAATTTTTGGCTTCAACAAAATCAAAGCGGAAGGACTGACTTTTTTGTCAGGTAAAGACATAGAAAAAATTGCGCAAGAATACAATCTGAAAGCAGAACGTCTGGATTTAACAAAAAAAACCTCTAATATTATCTTTGTGATACGGAAATAAATCAATTTTAAGTATAAAACAATACAACTTGGACAATAATTACGACATCATAATAATAGGCAGTGGGTTAAGTGGACTTGCCTGTGCCTACACTCTGAGTAAAGAAGGTTATAAGGTTTGTGTACTGGAAAAAAATAAACAGATCGGAGGTTGTCTGCAGACCTTTGTGCGGGACAAGTGTATATTTGATGTGGGCGTACACTACATAGGTGGTTTATCGGAAGGGCAATCACTGAATCAATACTTTAAATATTTCGGTATCATGGATAAGTTGAAAGTTCAGCAGATGGACCTTGACGCCTTTGACATTATCAGTTTTGATGATGACCCGAAAGAATATAAAATGGCACAGGGTCACGAACGTTTTGTGGACAGTCTTTCCCAACAATTTCCTGAAGAAAGTCAGGCTATAAAAACCTATTCTCAGATGTTACAGGATATCTGTGATAAATTCCCGTTATACCATCTGGAAATAGACAAAACCTATCCCGACACCTTTAATCATCTGGGCCTGAATGCAAGAGATACGATAAACTCGATCACAAAGAACAAAAAACTTCAGGCAGTATTAGGTGGAAACAATCTCCTTTATGGCGGCGATGGAGATATTACTCCTTTTCATTTACATGCAATGGTACTTAACGGGTACATAGAAAGTTCGTGGCGCTGCGTGGACGGTGGTTCACAGATTGCACGACTGCTGGTTAAAAATATCCGGAAGCATGGTGGAGAGATACACAAACGCAAAGAAGTAGATCAATTTGTTTTTTCAGGTTCAGAAATAAAGGCTGTCCGTCTGACAACAGGAGAAGAGATCAACTGTAAAAAAGTAATTTCAAGTGCACACCCCTATCAGCTGCGTAGATTTGTCGGAGGGCAAAAAGGGCATTTACGTAAAGCCTATATGAACAGGATTGAAAAAATAAAAGCAACACCCTCTGTATTTTCAGCACATTACATCCTTAAGCCTGACACTGTAAAATACATCAACAGCAACTACTATCATTCGAAATCGGAAGACGTATGGAACATAGTGAATGACAACAAAAAAAACTGGCCCACCGCCTATCTTGCATTGACTCCACGAACAAGCAAATCAGCAATATATGCTGACAGTTTTGCGGCAATGACCTATATGACAATTGAAGAAACAGAACAATGGGGGGATAGTTTTAATACCGTAGGCAATGAAAGTCCGAGAGGAAATTCCTATGAAGATTTCAAAGCAGAGAAAGCAGAACTTATGTTAAAGGAATTATACAAAAGATTTCCTCAACTAAAGGGCAACATAATGAGTGTTCATACCTCTAGCCCTTTGTCTTTCAGGGATTATATCGGCAGTCCTACCGGATCGTTATATGGTTTTGAGCGAGATTATCAGGACCCTATGCGCAGCGCTTTGGCCGTTCAGACACGCATACCGAATCTTTCGCTGACCGGGCAGAACATTAATGTACATGGCATACTGGGCGTAACTGTAAGCGGCATACTTACTTGTTTGAATTTTATAGACAGAAAAAAACTATTAACTGATATAGTATCGGCATCCTAAAATGACAAGATTAAAAAAATGGGGCAAGCGCCTGCGAAACTTAATAATATTTCTGGTAATTGTAGTACTTTTCCTGGAGTGGTGGTTGCGTATCAGTCCGCCTGATGTTGCAGACAGAAGTGCCTGGGAACTGGAACGGGTGGAAGAGGCTGAAAATTGCTACCGTATTGAAAACAACTGGCTACTCAAGAACAAACAAGGTCTCTGGGAAGCCTATGTGGAAGGCAAGCCCTTTGAACGGGGTGCAATTCTGGGCAATCTTGCACAGGAACTTATAGTACAGCAGGAAGTATATTTTGTAGCTCAGATCAAAGAAATGATTCCCTCTAATGCCTTTCTATACCTTTTGCGTTATATGATTGGTTTTTTCAACAGAAATCTGGACGAATACATACCGCTGGAATATCAGCAGGAAATCTATGGAGAGACCCATTTTTGCAGCGATGAATTTAACTCGATCGGCTCGAATTATGAGCGCATACTAAACTATCATGCAGCCCATGATATCGGACATGCACTGACCGATTATGCCGTGGTGGGATGTACTTCCTTTTCGGGGTGGGACGACAAAAGTGCCGACAGCAGCCTGATAATAGGTCGGAATTTTGACTTCTATGTAGGTGATGATTTTGCTAAAGATAAGATGGTCCTGTTTATAAATCCTGAAGAAGGCTATAAAATGGCGAGCATTACCTGGGGCGGATTTATGGGGGTGGTTTCCGGCATGAATGAAAAAGGATTAACGGTGACATTAAATGCTGCCAAATCGGGACTTCCATCCTCTGCTAAAACACCTATATCAATTGTTGCGCGTCAGATTCTTCAATATGCACAAAACATAGAAGAAGCCTTTGCTATTGCACAGGAATACGAGACCTTTGTCTCGGAATCGATTATGATAGGTTCTGCGCAGGACCGCAGGACCGCTATTATAGAAAAATCCGTTGATAAAATCGGTCTTTATTTATCTGAAAACAATTCAATAATCTGTTCCAATCACTATCAGAGTGACAGTTTCAAAACAGACAAAGACAACCTCAACAACATAGCAACAAGCGCATCAGATTATCGTCAAAAACGCACAGAGGAACTCCTGAAAGAGAAAGGAAAACTGGACTATCAGAATGTGGCCGACATATTGAGAGATCGACAGGGAATAGGCAATACAGACATAGGTCTGGGTAACGAAAAAGCACTCAATCAACTGTTGGGGCATCACTCTGTAATCTTTAAACCTGAACAGCGGCTTATGTGGGTATCCACTGCTCCCTATCAGTTGGGCGCTTATGTTGCCTATGATCTGAATAAAATATTTGGAAAAACGGAGCCACAAAACAAATCAGCAGGGACAGACAGTTTGCTAATAAAGGCAGACAGCTTTGCCTATCATCAGAAATTTATCAATTATATTGAATTCAGAAAATTAAAAAAAGAATTAACCCTCATAAATGAAAGCGGCACTGAATATGATAAAGAAGAAGAAGCAAAGGCCGAAAGAATTGTTGAACTGAACCCCGATTATTATCATGCACATGAATTGGCCGGCAATTATTACAAGGCAAAACAACTATACTCAAAAGCAATAATAGCCTATAAAGCAGCTTTGAGTAAAGAGATTGCCACAAAGGCAGAACACGATGTAATACAAAGCAACCTGGAAGAATGCAAAACAGAAAACAGAAAACTTCATGCAAAGTAGTATAGCAATGGACATTCCGGAAATAGAGACAAAATCAAGAAACGAAATCCGTAAGTTCCAGGAGGAAAAACTTCGGGAACTTATGCAGTACCTTGCAAATAACTCCCCCTTTTATCAAAAGTTATTTCAGGAAAAAGGCATAGATCCGGACAGTATACAAAGGCTGGAGGATTTACATAAAATCCCCCTGACCACCAAGGAAGACCTTCAAAAGAACAACGACGATTTTATCTGTGTAGACAAACGCAAAATAATAGACTACGTTACCACTTCCGGCACAATGGGCAAGCCGATCACCTTTGCTTTGACCGACAAAGACCTGGACCGTCTGGCTTATAATGAGGCCACCTCTTTTGCCAGTGCCGGTGTAACAGAGGAAGACATCTTGTTGTTGACCACTACCATAGACCGCCGCTTTATGGCAGGACTTGCCTACTTTCTGGGAGCCCGCAAACTGGGAGCAGGAATCGTGCGTGTAGGTTCCGGCTTACCTGCCCTTCAATGGGACACGATCAACAGAGTTTCGCCCACTACATTAATAGCCGTTCCCTCATTTATTTTTAAACTGATCGCCTATGCTAAAAAGCAGGGTATAGATTATAAAAACAGCAGTATAAAAAAGGCAGTTTGTATAGGCGAATCCCTGCGCAATCCGGACTTCACGCTCAACACGCTGGGGCAAAAAATTACTGATCTGTGGGACATAGAACTCTACTCCACCTATGCCTCTACCGAAATGAGTACCGCTTTCACCGAATGCGATCAAGGCCGTGGCGGGCATCATCATCCTGAGTTGATCATTGTAGAAATTCTGGATGAGAAAGGCAAAGCCTGCAAAGAAGGAGAAGCCGGAGAAGTGGTTATCAGCACACTTGGGATGGAAGCAATGCCTCTTTTGCGATTCAAGACCGGCGACATTTGTCAGTGGCATCAGGACGACTGTGGGTGCGGTCGCACGACCCTGCGGCTGGGACCTGTAATAGGCCGTAAAAAGCAGATGATCAAATACAAGGGTACCACTATCTACCCACCGGCACTCTATAATTTACTAAATGAATTTGAGGCGATAAGCGCTTTTGTTATAGAAGTATTTACCAATGAAATAGGCACCGACGAGATTGTTGTAAAAGCTGCTTCAAAAGAAGCTTCGCCACAATTTCAGAAGCGCATAAAAGACCATTTCAGGGCCAAGCTTAGAGTGGCTCCGAAGGTAGAATTCATGGATTTTGAGACCATTAACAAACTGCGTTTTCCGGAGATGAGCCGCAAGCCTGTTTTATTTTTTGATAAGCGGTGAGGGAGGTAAGGTTGCTTCGTTAACTGAAACGACACTTTGGGAGGGTATTTTGTGCTTTTTGTGTATTGGGTGGTGCAGAAAAAAAACATTAGCTTATTTTCGTTGAAATTTATGCTTAAAATAAAATTGTTAATTCTTTTTTAAAATCAAATAATTTAATAAAATTTAATTTGACTAATTATTTAGTTTTGTTAGATTTACTTTTTTAAAATGTCACCATTCTACAAACTATAAATATTTTATCATGAAATTTATCTGCAGTATTTTTGCAATACTTTTGTTCCCTTTTATTTCTTTCACACAAGACAAATTTGATTATGTAGTCAGTACACCTTATCGGGTGATAGACGGTCAAGAGAAATACTATTTATCTTCATTTGACGATCAAAAGGTATTAAGTATAAAAAGAGATGGTAAAGACCTCTACATGCAAATTTTTGATGCTAAAAAAATGAAAGAGCTCAAAAGAAATAAGTTTACAGATATGCCTAAAGGGTTTGTACTCGAGTCCGTTGATTGGTTTGAAGACAGAGCTTTTTGTTATTTTTCAGTCTGGGATAAAAAAAACACTACAGAACAGCTATATGTAAGAGAAGTTGATTTTGACAACTGTGGTTTCAAAGGTAGCGAAAGAAGGCTTATTGCAGTACAAGGGAAACTTACCGGAGCCCCTTTGGTATCCGTAGGATACTGGAGTGTTGGAACGATTGATAAATTTTCTTTTCTATATTCCAAAGACAGAACAAAACTACTCATACAGTGTCGCAAAAAACCTGAAATAAAGAGAGATGCGATAAACCATGATATCATAGGCATGTATGTATTTGACAAAGACCTCAATGAATTGGCTGCCAACGAAGTAAAGATGCCTTATACGGAAAAAAAGATGGATAATATTGACTACCATATTGATTCAGAAGGCATTCCTTATATTTTAGCAAAAGTCAGAAAGGATAACACCACCAAAGAAACCGCAAAAGATAAAACAGCCAACTACGTTATCGAGCTTTTAAAAGTTGACATTAAAAACAAAAATATAAAAATAACACAAATCAGTGTAGAAGATTACTACATGAAAGATATGTGGCTTTATGAAGGTACTGATAATATGATATGCGCTGGTTTTTACAATAAAAAACCTGCTAGCGGATGGGTATGGGGAAATGTTACAAGTGACGGAAATGCTGATGGTTTATTTTTATTCAAACTGGATAAAGATGGCGGAATTAATGAAAAAAAATTCTATGAAATTCCTTTGGAGATAATAAATCAATACACAAGAACCGGAGCACAAAAACGAAATGAGAAGAAAGACAAAAAGGGAAAAGCAGTATTATCAAATCTTGGTTTAGAAAAAATGATAATTCAGGAAGACAACAGTATAATACTAATAGGTGAACAATATTACAGAGTATATCACAGAACATCAAGAAGTTCATATTACACCTATCATTATGATGACATGTTAATAACAAAAATTGATGCCGAAGGGAATCTTGCCTGGATGCGTAAATTGCCAAAGAAAACTTACAGCAGGCAACAGAGAGGAGGTCTTGGCTTCGATCATATAGCGCTGGATGGCGATCATTGTCTTTTATTTTTAGACAACGTAAAAAATATGGAGTTGGGGCTGGACAAACGTCCTGCTACGCATGTAGACGGCTTAGGTGGTTTTTTGACAGTATACCGAATTAATGATGAAACCGGCAAAGTAAATAAGGTATCAATATTCGACACAAAAAATGTTAAAGGAGATATAAAAGTATATCAATTCAACACAGGTCGAATTCTTCAGATGTCAGAAAATGAAATAATAATGGAATTATACAAAAAAGAAAAAGAAGACGTCATGATTAAAATTATGATGAAATAACAATTTCTAAAAAATTGAGCAGGTTTTCAACCTGCTCAATCTTTATTTCATTATCTATAATCGATATCCCAATCTTTGTTTCTACCTGTAAAAATCAAGCCCATAATCAGATAAAATAAGCCCATAAACAAAAAAGCTATTGCTATTCCTAAAAATATGGGCCAAACCTGTAAATAAGCTATTATTAAAAGTGCTGCAATGACAGCTATACCCATCGAAATAATTCCTACAACAATAAAAACTTTTCCTACCCTTGGTGAATGAATTTTCAGAGGGATATTTCTTTTATTTGAATTCAATAATTTATTTCTATTTTTAGAAGCCTTTTTTCTTTTTTTTACTTTCTTCCTTTTTTTTACAGGAGGAACATTATTTTTTATAAGGTGTACAGAACAATCATACTGAACAGCAGAAAAAGAATTCGGACTAAAAAAGAGGCAACACAAGAGTATTAACCAAAACTTATTTTTAAATAATAATTTCATTATTGAATTTATGTAGTAGCGAATAATCCGTTTTTCAGAAAATAAAGAAGTGCCCAACTTTTTTGTATTTCAGTAAAAACATTCATATTAACAATATCCTGTTATAATATAGATTCTAAATCTACAAAATTTAATCTTATTTCATTGCATCATCTAAACAATCCAATCATTTTTGCGTCAGCGATGTGGAACAGTGCTGCCTGTGGCAGCAGACCGCGGCAGCTGTATTTACAGCTGCTGCGGGCCGAGCGAACAGCGAGCTGTGGAACGTAGCGCCCGGACGCCCGGAAGAAGCATACAATCAAAACCTTTTGCACGAGAGTTATTACAGACAGGCAGTATATCTGCAAGAAAAAAACGTTAAATATACAAAAAAACATACCTATAAGTGACCGGGCGAATCAGTCAATAACTAATTAAAAAATGACAATCATATTAAGAAAAGAATCAATGATCTGTATAGCTACAAGAACTTTTTTTCGTATTTTGTGCCCTATTCGATTATACACAAAAGAAAAGAAGGATGACAAAAGAAAAAGTGGACGTATTGGTTATTGGTGCAGGGCCTGCGGGTTGTGTGGCTGCGGCAATTCTGAACAAGAAAGGACATAGTGTAAAGATAGTCGAGAAACAGCAATTTCCCCGTTTTGTTATCGGAGAAAGTTTGTTGCCCCGTTGTTTGGACAATCTTCAAAAAGCAGGTCTTTTAGAAGCTGTAAAGGCGCAGAATTTTCAGCGTAAAAACGGAGCATCATTTGTGCGGGATGAAGGCGAGGTATGTGAATTTGATTTTTCGGAACAACATACAAAAGGCTGGGAATATGCCTGGCAGATGCGTCGTTCTGAATTTGACAAAGCTTTGGCAGACGAGGTAGAACGTCAGGGTGTAAAACTGACTTATCAGGAGAGTGTGGAAGCCGTGGAATTTGACGAAGAAAAAGCCCTTATAACTATAAAAAATAAAGCCGGAGAAAGTTATCAGACAGAGGCTGAATTTGTAGTGGATGCAAGTGGCTACGGACGAGTGTTGCCACGATTGCTAGACTTGAGTAAACCTTCTAACTTTCCTGCAAGAACAGCATTTTTTGCCCATATAAAAGACGAGGAAAGAATAGAAGGGACAGAATTTTTAACGGAGGTAGCAGATTTGAAGAAAGCCTGGACCTGGATAATTCCTGTAGCTCCGGGAGTCACTTCTATCGGTTTTGTGGGCGATACAGAATTTCTTGAA
>CAJQOX010000389.1 GCA_905480075.1 uncultured Aureispira sp.
AGCAATAAATACAAGACTCAGGGTGAATATCAATTTTTTAATCATCAGGATGAATTTTTATGAAACCTTAATTTGAGTTGTTTGACTATGATATAATTAGCTAAAAATAGTTTTATTATCTTGGATTAATTACTATTTAGGGTCTTTGTGATTCTTTTTTTTGCTTAAAACAAATATATCAATCAAAAAAAGTTATTTAATAACATAATACTTATAAAATTAATATAATTTTGATTTACGTTGTTAAGATATACACGCGTCCCGTATAATTATTTTTTTTATGCAGAACAAGGACTGTTTTTTTACTGAAACTGTTTCTTTTTAGATAATATTATTCCATGAAACGAAAGAGAAGTCTTCTTGCAGGTGTTGTTTTCGGCTTGATTACAGGCTGGGCCTTAGGGTTTCTGCGATTGCCGTTTTTAGAACAGAACTATTCTTTCCTGATTGGTTTTGTCGCTTGCCTGTCTGTTGTTTTATGCATTGTTTTATTATTATTTCTTTGGAATAAGAATATTCTGATCAATAGCTTAATTGGTAAAGGGGCAAATTTATCAGATACTGTTACAATAAACAAAACCTATACCACGATATGGGTTCTCATAACTGTGTTCATTCTTCTGGGGGGGACGATAAGCAGCATTTTAATATACCGACAAAATGAGTTGTTTGATTCCCGGACTCAAAATCTGAATCAGAAAATCAGCGAACAGACAGATTTAGTGGAAACCTTAAAAAATAATAATCAGGTTTTATTGATGGCTGTTTTTTTGGATAGGGTAGAGGACGAATTGAATGAAAATGAAATGGACACGCTGAGTGCTGAAACAATATTCAGAATAGCTGAATTAAGTAATTCTTTTAATCCCTATAAATATTTTAACGGAGACTCTTTATTAATAAAAAAGTTAAGTCCCGAAAGAGGTCAGTTGTTGTTGGGCTTATCCAGATTGAATATTGATTCTGTTTCTTTTGCGAAAATATTAAACGGTACAAATTTTGCTTTTTCTGATTTAAGAAAAACGGATTTACATGGCTTGGATTTATGTTCTGTTGATTTAAGAAATGCAAATTTGTGGGGGGCCAACCTCAAAGGAGCAAAATTACATGGGGCCAACCTGAAAAGGGCTGATTTACGATGGGCAGAATTTAATAATGCAGAATTGATATCTGCAAATCTTGATGGTGCAGATTTAAGAAATGCTAAATTTATTAAAGCGGATTTAAGTAGGGCATCTTTTCAATGGGCTGATTTGAGTGGGGGCTTGCTGATAGAGGCAAATCTGAAGAAAGTTAATTTTTTGGGGGCAAAATGTATCAATACCAACCTTAGTAATTCAAAGCTTTCGAATGCGCTGTTACAAAAGGTAGATTTGAAAGGGGCAATTCTGACCAATGCTGAGCTTTCTTTTGCAAATGTTGAAGTAAATTGGTTAGATAAATTGAAAGAAAACGAAATTAAAGGAGTACAGCAAATTGTACAGGATTATCGGGTCACTGAAGATACTTCCGGACAAAGGAGAAATTCTAAATTTTATCTGAAAAAATTGAATAGTAATTAAAAAATGTTTCTTACTTTATTACTTTAGTAAACATTACCTTGTTTATTTTATATGTAAATTTTATTATCAATTCATCATCGGAAGTGAAAGGTTGAAAGCCAATTTGAAAAGCCTTGCTATAATAACTCTGAATTTCATTAAGGTAATCTGCCAATAAATCCCTTGTCCATTTGGTTTCAGAATTGATGCAGTGTTTTTTTCTGAGTTTTTTTCCCAATTCCTGACCCCATTCATTATTTATCATATCTACATAATTATCCACAGGGTTATCATCCCGGTGTTCCAATTGTTCTTTTGTGAATCTTCCGGTTGTCAGTTCGGGCATATTATTGCGTTCGTGAACATCCGAAATGAAATCGGCCAAACCCTCTGAAAAAAGTGACGTAATCAATGCCTGTGCAGTAATATGATTGAATGTGTTGATATACCCTTTTTCACTGCTGTCTCTCTCGTGAAGATAGGCAAGTTCATCCGTGTTAATATTATTTGCAGAAGCCAGGGCAAGATCATAAAAGGCTACATCGCCCGCTCCAAACAAATGTGGCCGACGCCGGGCTAAATTAAAAATTTTATAAATCAACATTCTGTTTGAAACGGCATAGGGAGAACGTAAAACAAGACTTGCTTTATCAAAAATGTCCCCACCGGCAACATCGGAAATTTCTTTCTGACTGATTCCTGATTCCAGCAAACTTATTATCTGAGCACCATTACTGCAGTGCCTTAGTTGTACCATCGTATTGTTGCTGTCTGCATGTTCCGAAGGGCTGTTGCCTTTAAAATAATCTATATCAATTACAGATTTTAATTCATCGGTAGATTGGAACCTCGAAGCAAGTAATGCCTTTGTTCCGACATATGAAGAGAGGCTGTCCTGTAAATAGGAACAGGTACATTTAACAACCTGAGCATCATTCTTAGTACTTCCATAAACCCATCCCTTATAGCCAACAAAGGAAAGCAGTAAAGGAACAATAAGCAGTTGAAGGATTCTCATCAGATAAATTGATAAAGTAATTAAAAACCTTAGTATAACATACTAAGTTTAAAACGTAATTGAAAGGAAATAACCGCAGGAACCGGTTTTTTTTCTGACAAAACTCTAAATTAACCAAAATAATTGATAATCTTATTGTATTCTTTTTCAAATGCTGATAAGGGATTTATTTACATTAAAAATGAAAGACCATCGAATATCGATGGCCTTTCTCACTCTTCCCTGAATGATAAATACTGTTTAAAGTCCCTTTAGTATATCTTTCTCTTTCTTGTTGCTAAGATGATCAAAATAATAGCTTAGTATATCGTTCAATAGATCCGATTTTCGTTTTCTACGGACACTAGACAATACCTCAAGCTTTACTTTATTTCTTCTGATCAATGAGGTCGTAAAAGGAACCCTTGATTCTTTCAAGGATGGACTATCATGATTTGATAAATATATTTTTTAAATCAAAATTCATTCCTCCTCAATCTTTGAAAATCAGATCTAATTCAATAAAAAACACATAGAATTCATTCCCTAATTCAATATTTCAGTAAATGAATCATTCGTTTTTTATTGAAAATATAAAGAAAGAAATATAATTTATATTTTTATGTTCGTGATTTTATATGTTGATTATTAGTTATTTATGTTTATTTTTTGAATCACGTGTTTACGTGAAAATACACTTCTGCCCCTTTTTCACGCGACATTCGTGAAAAGTAAATATTAGATATTTCTTAATTTTAAATTGCCAAAAGAAATATTACACTTTTATCGAGGCGAAACTCAGAATAATAACTTGATTTCTTTTTCTGTTTATGGTAATTACATAATTGGAAATTCAAAATGATACAATTTAATTTTAAGGGTTTTTGTTTCGGTATTTAACTATTCAACTTTAAAATTCTCTTTGAAATTAAACCTTCTGACATGAAAAAAACTTTCCTCCTTAAAATTATTTCAATAATTGCCATTTTTATCTGTTTATTTAATAGTGAAATTAATGCCACACATATTCCCGGAGCAAATATTACTTATTCCTGTAATCCTGCCAACCCATTGGAGTACACTTTTACAATGACTTTATTCAGGAAATGTCCCGGAACACATCCTTCAACAATGGCTGCCAGTTATTTTTCTTTAACGAATGATTGTGGGCTCACGAATCCTGTTGTTCCTATCTTTAATCAGGTTGGAGTCGAAGTGGATGTCAATCAGTTATGCAGTTCTATTACGTCCAATTGTAGTGGAGGTACTCAACCGGGTGTATGGAAGTATACCTATGAAGCAACCATTATATTGCCTGCAGATTGTAACGGTTGGCATCTTGCCTATGATTTATGTTGCAGGGATGCCTCTTCAAATATGACAGGAACCACAACTAATAATATGGCGATGTCTACAACATTGAACACCTTGTTTTCTCCATGGAACAATTCTCCGGTAGTTACTTCAGACCCTATTCCTTATGCATGTACTAGTACTAATTTTAGCTATTGTCTGACAATGTCAGATGTGGAAGGGGATAGTATCGCTTTTTCAATGGTCGCGCCGGCAGGTGTTGGACAGGCACCGATTGCTCATTTAGGCATCAGGAGTTTTGACTCCCGATGCTTTTTTATTGCATAATAAAAAAACAGAAGCTGAATTTTCAGCTTCTGTTTTTTTAATACTGGTATTTATTAGAATTTAATACTGTACAATAATACCCAATGTTGGAACTATTGTCCCGTTGCTTGGATCTATGGTTTTTAGTTTGTAGGATTCCTGAGGAGTGCCCGGATTAATTATCTGTGCATTTCCATTGCTGTCTTCATCCAATATCAGTGATGAAGTGCCGGTTACTACACCCGGAATGTTCTGTATGTCAAGATAAAGATTGAAACTCCATTTAGGAAAAAACCATTTGTAATCAATTCTTATATCCGCACTGTAGTTTAATCCCAATCGCTGACTGTTAAGCTGTGAATAATCGAAAATGCCTTGTCTGAACCTGTTCCAGTTGGCAGTGAGCGCAGAACCTTCTTCGTCAAAAGGAGTATATGGCAAGCCGGTCTGCAATCTTAGATTGGTACCGATGTCTAAAGTCTGGGAAACCAGTTTTCTTTTAAGTTCTTTTTTTCCTTTGTTGATTCGTTTTTCATTGATTTTATCTCTGATACCCTTGTTCATCGTTTTGAATGTCTTTCCAAGGGCAAGATTGATGATGTGCCTGCTATCCCAGGCAGAAGGCTTGTATTCACCGCTGCCATCTGTAAATTCAGACCAACCAAGTGTGTAGGCAAGTATACCATAGAACCCTTTGTATAGCCTTTGCTGAACCAAGACTTCCAGGCCATAGGTTCTTCCTTTTCCTGTAGAGGATATAGGTGCATCACCTATTACTCCGAAATCTGCTCCGAAATTGGCAAGAGAGATCTGATCATCTATAAGAAAAGGATAATTGTCATAAATTTTATAATAACCTTCTATACTGAACTTGGTCCTTGTCTTTGTAGAGTAGGCGAGACCTGCCACTACATGAAAGGAACGGGTGAATTTTAAACGGTCGGTGTTGACAAGCTCATCGTTTTCCTTGTAGCCTAAAGTAGTATAGGAAGGAAGTTGATAATAAAGGCCTGTATTGGCATTAATAGTGAAACGAGGCAAAATCGTGAAAGACATGGAAAATCTGGGCGAGACCTGATTGAAAGGATTTATCATACTTTCGTTATAATTATTTCCATCAATTCTTGCCCCTGTAGACAGTACCAATCTTTCTTTGAAAAATTTCTTGCTCAACTGAGCAAACATTGAATATTTGTGCAGAAACAATTCCGTTTGTAGTTCGGTGATACCGCCGGTACCATTTATTTTGGTGGTATTGGTGTATCTGCTGTATTCATAGCCAAGACCATAGTTTAATACAAAATCCTTTGGTAACCTGATTTTGTGTTCCAACCTTAATTTGTTTTCTGATTCCTGGGAGTTATAATCCACGATCCTGTCTTTAGACTCATCATTGTCTATGTGCTTGTAAATGTCATTGTTTAGCATATTGCGACTAAGAACGGCAGTAAAGGTAGTTTTTTCAGTATAATGCTTATACCCCATACCTATAGTGTAATTCCACTGAAAATATACGGGAAGT
Organism: uncultured Aureispira sp.; assembly: GCA_905480075.1. GTDB lineage: Bacteria > Bacteroidota > Bacteroidia > Chitinophagales > Saprospiraceae > Aureispira. The sequence goes on from CAJQOX010000389.1 coordinate 5,681, forward strand.
CTGTTCAACTGTGAACGTTGTATTTCTGTTTTGTTTGCATTGAGATTCAGTTTGAATCGATCACAGGCTCCTAAACCAATAACATAGAATTCATTTTTATCATCGAATCGGGTTCTTACCTTAAACTGAAAATCATTATAAATAGGCAAAAATGGTAAATCAAGGGCCTGAAATAGAAATTGCAGATAGGATTGTCTAACAGAAAGTAAAAAGGTTGTCTTTTTGCCTATCGGCCCTTCAAGGGTAGCTGCAAGGTCGCTTGTTCCTACAGTAGCAGTAAAGCCTAAGCGGTCATCCCGACCATTTTTCTGACGGAAATTAAAGACCGAACTCATGCTGTTCCCCCGGTTGGCAGGAAAGGCGCTACTGTAAAAGTCAACCTCACGGATGAAATCTACATTTATAAGACCATTAGGCCCTCCTGAAGAACCCTGTGTGGCGAAGTGATTGATGTTCGGTATCTCTATATCATCGAGGTAAAATCTGTTCTCGCTTGGCCCGCCTCCCCGAATCAGCAAATCATTTCTGAAACTTGATGCACTTGTTACTCCGGGCAAGGACCGAACTACCTTGGAAATATCGCGGTTACCTCCCGGATTACGCTGAATTTCTGCCGTTCCTATCGTTTGTAGGGAAACCGGGCTTTCTGCAGGCTTTTTGAAAGCTTCGGCCTTTACTACTACTTCTGTAAGGCTTGATGTTTCATCTTCGAGTTTGAAATCGGCTACTGCAGGTTTAGAATTGGTGACCTGTATTTCTTGTATTGTTTGTGTCTTATACCCTAAAAAACTGGCTGTAATGTTGTAAATGCCTGGTTCCAGGTTTTCAAGTATATAATTCCCGTCAATGTCTGAGGCTACTCCAATGGGGAGACCCTCAATGGATACATTGGCAAAGGGGATGCTTTCGTTACTGGTGGATTCTGAGACTTTACCTTTTATGATTCCAGATTGTGCTATGGATGAAAAGGGCAATATAATTGCTGAAAAAAATAAAAGTGAAATATGTATTATAGTGTGTTTCATTATTTTGTAATATGTTTAAATAGCAATATAACTGATATTATTATTTAAACATAGTTATTTGCTTTTTGTTTATTTTTTTTGTGAAAA
>CAJQOX010000390.1 GCA_905480075.1 uncultured Aureispira sp.
GCCTTATAACGGAATTTGACAGTCATCAAATCACTTTTATTGTCTGATTTTACCACCGTCTGATATTTCAGGTCTGCAGAAGTATTGATTTTCTGTTCAGATTTTGAATCGGCAAGAATCACCTCATAGATAGCTGTTACCGTATGTCCTGCACCCAACTCTCCGGCATCTTTGGTATCGTCATCAAAATCTTCCTTTGCCATCATTCTGTTTTCATACCCTATCAGTCTGTAGGCTTTCACCGTATTGGGGTTGAATTCTATCTGGATTTTCACATCCTTGGCAATCGTGAACATATTGGCCCGCATTTCCTTGGAGAACACCTTCTCTGCTTCGCGGATATTATCGATATAGAAATAATTGCCATTTCCGGCATTGCTGATCTGCTCCATTCTTCCGTCCTTATAATTGCCCATTCCCAGGCCACATATAGTTAGAAAAATGTCGTCTTTACGTTTTTCTTCTATAAGTTCTACCAGGGCAGCAGAAGAAGATACACCCACATTAAAATCGCCGTCCGTGGCCAGAATTACCCGGTTGTTGCCTCCTTCTATCAGATTTTCCTTTGCAATTTTGTAAGCGAGCTGAATACCTTCCCCGCCGGCAGTGGAACCGCCTGATTCTACTCCGTCGAGTGCCTTAAGGATCTTATTCATGTCAGAAGCCGGAGTGGCAGGAAGTACAAGGCCTGCAGCGCCTGCATAGGCTACTATGGAGACTTTATCCTTATCATCGAGTTCGGTCAACAGTATTTTAAGCCCTTTTTTGAGCAAGGGAAGTTTGTTTTCACTTGACATAGACCCGGAGGCGTCTATCAGAAAAACCAAGTTGGAAGGCTTGATATTATCATAGTCGAGCTCCTTTCCCTGCAGACCAATATGTATCAGATGATGCTCTTTGTTCCAGGGGGCAGATGAAATTTCGGTATTGATAGAAAAGGGATCCTTTCCAACAGGTTGCGGATAATCATAGTCGAAATAATTGATCATCTCTTCTATACGGACAGCAGCTGCGGGTGGCAGGCTGTTGCCGGTCAGATATCGGCGCATATTACTGTAGGAAGCATTGTCCACATCAATGGAAAATGTTGATACAGGTGTCTGTGCTACTCCCTGAAAGGGGTTTTCTGTGATTTTATCGTACTCTTCTGTATTTATTTTTTGTTTTTCTTTCTCCGTCTGGGGTTCTTCCGGTTTTACATCCCTTTCGGTATATCCATCTTCAGCAGATTCATAAATTGCTGTTTCTTCTGTCATAGGGTAATAACTGTTGTCGGATTTTCCCAGTCTGTAGGAATTTTCACAGGAAACAGAAATAAAAAGTGCTATGCAAAGTGCATATAAATTCATTGATTTTGTCATGGTATATTTTTTGAATTAAATAATTGATCAAAATGAAAGGGTGGTGTAACTCTATCCTTAAGGGATTGTTAATAAGGATGCAGCAAAAACAAAAAAGGGTGTGAAGGGGTAAGTTATTTGAAAAGAAAATTGAACTAAAGTATTGGCAGGAACAGAAGCCTTAATCAGCTCTGCTGAATTCTATGATGTAATTGGTTCCTTTTTTTGTGTTGTCTTTTACGATACCGCCTTCGAGTTGATAACTGAGCTTGTGAATTAATTTCAGGCCAATGGATTTTGGTCTTTTGTCGGAAGGAGAAAACCCTTTTCCGTTATCACCAATTTCCATCTTCAGTCTTTTATCGTTCAAGGCAATTAAATGAATGGTGATCAATCCTTTTACGTTTTCACCAAATGCATATTTCAGTGAATTTGTAAGGATTTCATTAATAATCAGTCCAAGCGGGATGGCAGTATTAAGATTTAAGTAGATGTTTTCAGCATCGATGGTATATTCAATATTACCATCCTTTCCTTTCATTGAATTGATCAGGTTATTAATTAGCTGTTCCAGATAATCAGTATAATTTACTTTTCCAAAATCACCGGATTGATACAGCATTTCGTGGGTTGCAGCCATAGAATTTATTCTGTACTGACTCTGATTCAAAATTCTTTTTACCTTTTCGTCTTTCAAGTATGCCGATTGTAAAGAAAGCAGGCTCATTATTACCTGTAAGTTGTTTTTGACTCTGTGGTGAATCTCTTTCAAAAGGGTTTCCCTTTCACTAAGTCTGTCTTGAAGGCTATTGTTCAGGCCATTTAACACACTTTGGTTTGCAATTTCCAGCATGTTGGCAAATAACATTAGAATAATAATAAAGAAAACAAGGTTTATTTTGGGGTCCACAGGAAAAGGCAATGTATGTAAGGCAGGGGTAATATTATAATAGGGTAAAACAAGTGAAAAAATAAGTACAGTTGAAGTCAGGATAAAAATTATCCAGGGGAATAATTTACCAACTAAATAATTCGAAAGCAAGACCAATAACACAAACATTAAACCGGCAGTATAATTTCCGTTGACTACAAAAAGGCATAAAAAAGATAGTAGTAAAAACAGGTGTAAAATGAAAAGTACAGCCACTAGATTAAAACGGAATCCCTTTCGTAACATATACAAATATAGTAACATCAGAAAGGGGACATGTAACCTGAGTCCAACGGTTAAAGGATCAGGATTAACAAGAAGTATTACTATAGAAACGAAGGAGGAAATTGTGAAGAAGACCAGACAAAGATTTATGATCAACTTGTATTTAGCGATGATTAATAGATCAGAACTTTCTATCTGTTCATTTATTATATAATCATGCAATTTGTTAATCGGGTTCGTCACAATAGGTCGGCTTTATTTAAAAATAAGCAATTTTAATTGAATTCTATTGTTCAAATGAAAGTTTTAAATTTTTTCAGTATTAAAATCCTGAAAACTTAAAATCCGGCTGATTATGAAAATCTAAAAAATGATGAAGATAAAAAGAATAGCATTGAGTAAATACTTTGGGAATCCCGGCTATAAATTTTGCATTTTCGCCAACTTCAAATATCCGGCCCTCGATGTTTTCTCTTCCCCTTTTTCATCAGTATAGGCAACTTCTGCACTGTGGTTTGAGTCGTTGAGTGAGATAATTCTGCAATTTCTGAATTTTTCAGGCCCGTATTCCCAACGCACAGATTCCCCTATGTTGAATATGTAGTCCTCCTTTACAGCCTCCCAGTCTTCTGCCCTTTCTTCATATTCATAGCGGTCTATTAATTTCATGTCAAGGTAGGGGACTTTGAAACGGAGTGTTTCGTTGTATACATTGGTCAGTTCAATTGTTGCCTTATGTGTCCGGTCGTCTAGCTTTGTTATTACACCAAACTCATAGGTCTTATTCATCGGCCAAATAGCATAGTCGCCCACCTTGTATTTATAGGTGGCAATGACTTTTTGCCAGTCATGCATTCTGTTATTATATTCACGTTGAGGAAGTGAACTCAATTGCATGGGTTTTGAACTTCTGACCATTTTTTCTCCATAGATGTTATAGTATAAATAACTGACTCGCTGTCTTTTGGCGTCAATGCCCACTATTTCTCCCAATACAGTTTCTCCTTTTACCTGAGCAGTTACTTTGTCTTCTATCTCGAAATCAAAACCCTCTATTCTGTCCTGTTTGTATTCCAGTACCTTTATAGTTCGGTAACTCACCACGCCACAGGTCAAAATACTAATGAGTGCATCTTCAAAGTTAAAGCAGGTTTTAATCTGATAATTTCCATTATCCGGTACAGATGTACTGCTGTTATTAACAGGTATCAGGCCCCAAAACACGAAGCCTTGTTTTACTTTATCATGTACCTGAGTACCTCCTTTTGAGCCAATAGGACCTTTGCCTACTGTGTGTCTGTGTGTGAGACAGGAAGTAGCGAAGAGCAGAATTATCAGAGGGCCAAGGGGTAGGTATATTGTTTTCATGATAGCTAAACAATTATTTCAGGGTTGTTGTTATCTGATGTGTACGAAATATTCTTAAAATGCAAATGTGTAGGCAGGTCAGATAGTTGTTTTACGGGCAATTATAGCCATTGTTTCATGTTCAGAAGAATATTTTGTTCCTCTGACATCTGAACAGAAGCTTGTAATTGCTAAGCCATTCTGTTCTGACAAGGTCCTTACTTCTTCTCTGTTAAAACATTTGTTCCCTTGTGATAACAGGCATGCCGGTCTTTTCTAATGATATAATCTCTTTCAAGGTATACCTTTAATATCAGGATTCCGGTGCATTGCCAGCATTTGATCCGAAATATAAGGGTCCATCCACATGTTCGAACTGCCGAAAGTGTATAACCGGGGGCGTTTTTCTTGTTTTTCTATAAATTTGAGCATAATATATTTTGAATCATTTTATCTTTTCGATACATTGTCTATCTTTTTTATTAATCAATATATCAAATAATTTAATAATCTGACAAGCCCTCTCCGTTTGTTTTAATAAAATAATAATTATGAAAAAAGGATATTACCTCAGCAGTTGTTCCACCTGTAAACGAATTTTATCAGAGATAGAAAATGATAATTTTGATTTGCAGGATATTAAGAATGACAAAATTACAGAAGAACAGATCGGGCAAATGGCTGAACTTGCAGGTTCCTACGAATCTTTATTCAGCCGCAGGGCACAAAAATACAAGGAAATGGGCCTGAAGGATAAAAAGCTGGAGGAAAAGGACTATAAAAAACTGATCCTGGAACATTATACTTTTTTGAAACGGCCTGTTTTTGTAGTAGGGGAGAAGATATATGTGGGCAATTCCAAAAAAGTGGTGGCAGAGTTGGTTTCGGATCTGTAGGGATTGTCTAAAAACAAAAAAAGCTGCAAAATATAGTATATTTCACAGCTTTAATTTTGTCGGAACGACTGGATTCGAACCAGTGACCCCTACCCTGTCAAGGTAATGCTCTAAACCAACTGAGCTACGCCCCGTATTAGTGGAATGCAAATATAATAACTATTTCTGAAGCAGCAAAATTCCCCAACTATTCCTTTTTTTGTTTTTTCTTTGTTTTATTTGAAAATAACAATATTAATAGTTAAAATGTAGGCAGAACAGTACAGTTGCCCTTTTTGTAAATGCATTTGAGTAGCACTGCGGAACTTTTTTCTCCTGTTTTTTAAATTTTGTCATTTTTCAATCCTACATTTCTGATTATTATAGATTGGAATTGATTTAAAAATTAATGTTATTTGAGATTAAGATTAAATGAAAATAAAATTGAACTGAGTTTTGAATAAAGCACTGTTACCCTTTTTACTTTTTCTGTTTTTCTCTGTATCCTCTCTGGGACAGCAGACCAAACGTGCCTTTTTTATAGGGAATAGTTATACCTATGGAAATAATTTGCCGGGGATTATCAACAGCCTTGCCAATTCAAACAACGATACACTTATCCACTCTTCAAGTACCCCCGGCGGTGCACAACTCGTACAGCATGTAGTTAATTCTTCTACGCTCAATGGTATCCGCCAGGGAAACTGGGACTTTGTCATCATTCAGGAACAGAGTCAGAAGCCCTCTTTTTCGCCCGGACAGGTTGCTAATGATGTGTTGCCTTATGCAGCACAACTCAACGATACTATAGAAAAATATAACCCCTGTGGTGAAACAGCATTTTTTATGACCTGGGGAAGGAAAAACGGAGACGCATCGAATTGTGCCTCCTATCCGCCAATCTGTACCTATACAGGGATGCAGGATCGTTTAAGGTCCTCTTACCTGTTGATGGCACAACAGAATAATGCCATCTGTTCTCCCGTTGGTGCTGCCTGGAAAGTAGTCAGAGATAGCTTTCCAACTATCGAATTATACAATCCCGATGAAAGTCATCCCTCTTATGCAGGGTCTTACCTCGCTGCCTGTACCTTTTATGCTGCTATGTTCCGCAAAAGCCCGGCAGGACTGACTTTTTATGGTTCACTGTCTGCCTCGGATGCACAGGCCCTGCAGAATGTTGCTGCCTCGGTGGTGCTCGATTCTCTCTCCAACTGGTATATAGGTGATTATGACGTCGCTGCTGATTTTTCCTTTCTGACAACACTGGATTCTGTAAGTTTTACCAATAACAGCTCTAACGCAGTAACCTATAATTGGGATTTCGGAGATAGCTCTGCTTCTTCATCTCTTGCCTCTCCTTCACATGTCTATGATTCTTCCGGAACCTATCATGTTACTTTGGAAGCCTCCGATTCTTGTGGGAATTCTTTAACCTTTACTCAAGATGTTCTTGTCAGCATTCCAACGCAAACAGCAAAATTTGTTAATAATGACCATTACCTGAAGGTATATCCCAATCCTGCTTCAGGGATTGTTACGATAGAATCCAATGAAGAAATAAATGTTATAAAATTGTTAAATTCGCTTGGGCAGGAAATTTTATCTCTTGAAAGTTTTAATAAACACAAAAAAGTGTTATATTTGGAATTGTACACCGAAGGTATTTATATTGTTTACGCCAAAACATCCTCCGGTCGAATAACTTTGAATAAACTTGTATTACAATAGGGGTTCATTTAGGGTAGGATGAGAGCAATGGGGAGCTCAATATTTCTACCCGTTTTTTTTGCCCTAAACTAAAGCTCGTTTCAGAATTTCTGAAACGAGCTTTAGTTTTAATGGGTTTTTTTGATTTTACTTAATCCATAATTCAGGATTCTCCTTGTTCTTGTTTCTCCATATTTCAAAATGCATGAAATAACCACCTGCATTGGTGTCCCGGCCAATTGTGCCTATCTGCCCTCCTGTACGCAATTTCTCCCCTTTTTTAACATACACTTTTGCTATATTCGAATAGGTAGTGAAATAATCACCGTGACGCAACATGACGGCATTATTTTGTCCGGGAACGGTGAAAATATCAACAACAATTCCTTCAAATACATTTCGAATAACCGAATTGTATTGACCACGGATGTCTATACCGTTATTGTAAATGTATACATCTTTAATGTTCGGATGTCTGCTGCGTCCGAAACGCCCTGAAATTTTTCCCTGATATACCGGAGAAATTAATTTCCCTTTCTGTGAAGCAAAAGCACTGTTTGAACTTTCTTTATATGGGGTTTTGTTCTTTTTTGTGGTATTTGCTTGCCCGGGTTTTCCTGGTTTTGGCTTCGCTTTCTTTTTGGTTTTGGGTTTTGGCTTTGGTTTTGGCTTTTTGCGTTTTCTGGCTTCGCGTTTTGCCTTGGCTATCTGATTGTGAATTATTTGCTCTATTTTTTTACTCATCTGAGTTTTATAGCGCTTTTTTCGCTTCAGATCATTGCGAAGTTTCTTTTCTTGTTTCTTAAGTGCCGAAACTTTTTTGCCCTTGTCTTCTATTTCCTTGCTGATTGAACTTTGTTGTTCCATCTCTGATGCAAGCAACTCCATATTGTCAGACTTCTGATTCTCCAGTTTGTTAATACTTTTGGATAGGTTCTCCTGAGTACCGGAAACATAGGAGGCCTCTAATGTTTTGTGTTCCCGTAGATGATGAAGGTATATCCACTGCTGAAATTTTTTGTTAAAACCGGAGGGGGAGAATAGAAAACTGAGGGTAGTCCCACCTACTTTTTGTCTGTATAAATGCCTTATTATTTTTTTGTAATTAGCTTTTAATTTATATAAATCTTCCTCCAATTGCCCTACCACTATTAACTTTCGGTCTATGGAAAGGTTTAAAGTGTCTATATTTCCACTTAAAATGTCTATCATCTCCTGCCTCGAAAGTATCTGTTCTTTTAGCTCTTTTAGTTGTTGAAGGGTGCTTTTGCGGCTGCTTTTGGTTTTTACCAGCTTGCTGTTGGTCTTGTGGATCTGAGAATTTACGGTTTTGCGCTTCTTCTCCAGCTCAGAACGGCTTTGTGCTGATAAAGAAATGCCGAGACACAAAAATAGCATAATGATAAATGGAGCTTTCATGCTTGATTTTTTCATGCGTTTTACAGATTATACAGATAAATAAAGCAAAAAACAAGCAGATACACAATCCCGAAAGCACTAAGCACTCTCAAAAATTTAGATGGTTGATGTTCCTTTGCTATATACCGGGTTACTAATATATAGTTTACTACTGCAAAAAATGGTGTGGTTAAAAAGGATAGTATTGTTGCTGCTTTTAAAAATGAGGACATATTCGTCATAAACAGATTCAAAATTGCCAAAGAACCAACAATCAATACCAACATCCAACTAAAATAGTACTTTTTCGGGACTTCCGCAAGTCGCTCAGGCCCCTCATCATCCAATAGCCCTGTCTCAGCCAGCGTTTTTTTTGTAAAACTTCCTGCAATAAGATAGCGTGCCTTTGACATTGCCCGGGGCAAAGCATCCAGACAGGTTATCGTAGTACTGAACATGGTTATAAAGGCGGCCAGGCCAACAAAAGTTCCCATGCCTTTGCCCAATGTATTGGTATAAAGTTCTATTAGTTGCTTCGCAAATTCACCTCCCTTTGGTGAAAATTCCTCGCCTGATCCATACATAACCAAGGCGCCAAGCGAAAGAAAAAATATAGCAAGTACTGTAGTACCGATATACCCGACATTGAAGTCGAATAAAGATTTTTTTACAGTAAAGTCATCCTCATCCTTGCGTTTCTCCATGACCCACAATGAATGCCAGACAGATAGATCCAACGGAGCAGGCATCCAGCCCATAAAGGCTATCACAAAGGTTATACCGGCAACATCGGCAGGAAAGGTCTGCATAAAACTTATAGGTTCTGTTTTATTCCCAAAGGCAATGATTACCGTAATCAAGGTGATAATTGTCAGACTGATAATTATTATTTTCATCAGCTTGTCAAGAATACTGTAACGACCTATTGCCAGTATTCCTGAACATATCAGAAGCAGTATCAGTACCCATAACATCAGGTTTGTAGTAATGCCGCCAAAAAGGTAGGATGCAAGACTCGCGGTCACGATCGTTACGGCTGCCTGTATCGTAAACATGGTTGCCAGAGTTACTAATACAAATAAAACAAGTACCCAGTTGCCCAACCGCTGATAGCCCTTCAACAGACTCTCGCCACTTGCAGCGGTATACCTCGGGCCAAATTCAAAAAAGGGATATTTGAAAATATTTGCCATCAACACCAGCCACAATAATCCAAAGCCGTACATCGCCCCGCCCTTTGTAGAGTATACCAGATGAGAAACTCCCACTGCTGCACCGGCAAATAAAAGTCCGGGGCCCAGTGATTTTAATATGTTTTTTCCAGACATCTGTTATTACTTTTCCATCGTTTCACAACTTATCTGTAGTTCTGCAGCGATCAAACGTTCAAACAATACGCCGTCAAAGGCAATTACAGGGGTAAGGAATCCACTGTGCTCGGGAAGTCTTTCTATGTCTTTCACCAAGGCCAGTGCCGATTCACACAAAAAACAGACGGTAGCCTTGTTGCCGGCATCTCCGGGATATTGCAAGGTCATCATCGCTTTGTTGCCCCCATGGTCTTCTCCCACTATTTTAAGCCTGAAAAAGCCTTCTTCTATGTTTTCATTGTTCGGTCCTTCTCCGGATTCAGGGCCCATTTTTTTTGCCAGCTTACGCATCAGCCCCGACTGACCCAATACGGCAAAGGAAGCCATACTTACTGATGCAATGAAAGAAGGTATCCGCTTGCCGATTGCATGGTGTTCCTGATACAGAAACTCTTCAGGATGTGCTTTCCCGTATTCTGCTGCCAAAGCAATACTTCTGTACACTACCTTGGTGTTGACATCTGCCATGAAAAAAGGGTATACCCATCTTTTGATGTCCTTTGCATAATGATTGAGGACTTTTCTTTTTATTTTGGGGATAAAATCCCGATGCTTAAGGTCTTTGGTCAATAGTTTGGGATTGCCCAATCGCCTGATTTCTCCACTTTCCAACATGTTCAGGGCAGAAAGTAAGGTGCCGCCGTTCAGCCCGCCCTTTGCCATTGTGTAATAGCCGTCGGCCTTCGTAAGCTCTGATTGAAATTTTTCTCGCATGTATTTCTGCAAAAACCATATTCCTAAATCTGCCGGAATACTGTCAAAGCCACAAAAAGGGATGATCTTTGCACCCGATGCCTTCGCGGCTTCTCCGTGCTTGTCCAGCATGTCCCGAACCCAGGGAGATTCCCCGGTGATATCTACATAATGTACCCCGTATTTTGCACAACAGCCTATCAGGTTGCTTCCGTACAGGGCAAAGGGACCTGCAGTGGTCAATATTACTTTGGTCTGCTGTACCAGTATGTCTATGTCCTTTTCATTCAATGCATCTGCTATCAATGCATCCACTTCCAGATTGAGTTCCTGCTTTAACTTCATTAACTTTTGCTCATTCCGTCCGGCTATAGCCCATCGGATATCCTTTGGAGCATGTTCCTGAAAGTAACTGACAGTCCGCTTGCCCGTAAATCCGGTAGCATCGTAAAGTATTACATCGTATTTGTTCATAATTACTGCTTATTGTTTGTTTAAACCGCAATATATAAAATCTCGTACAGTCTGATGGTATATTTAGGGTATACACTATTAAAATCACATGATTGTAAAGAGTTTTTATAAGAAGAGGTCAAAATAAATCAATGGAAATTGATTTCTAAAGCAGAGAAAAGCTTTCTGATAATGATCAATTGTCTAATATTTCAGGTTCGTATTCACCTAAACTATTTGAAAGGGAATCTTTGTTTTTATGTTTTAAAAAACCTTTTATCGTGTTGAAGTAATACCAGCTGGAAGTGATTAAAGGGATAATGAAAATTATTATATAAAAATTACCCCAAAAACTGTTTATGGCTTCAGCTGTCAAAAATAAAGTTATGGAATATAATGTAGAAAATATTAAGTAATTCCTTCGTGATTTATTCTTGAAAATTAGAGTGTGAATGGCAGAACTGATTATTTGAATAGCCCATGTTATGATCTGAAAAATTAATCCTAATAAAAGGACCCTTACTGTAAAATGACTTTGTATTCCTGAAATAAAAAAGTAGTAGACTTGAAATGTAGAGAAAAAAATGGGGAGATAGCTGGCTTGTCCCAACAGCTCTTTTTTATATAATTTACCGGCTTTAGCCATCGCCACAGTATTTTGTTTTGAATAATATTTTTAATGTATAACATTTTAAATTTATTAATGTTTCAAATGTTATTGAAAGTTTGTAGGTTTGAAGGTTTTATAACGGCCTGTCGTTCTGTGTTTTGTTCATTGCCTTCAATGGCCATAGCATCATCCAACAGGTCTTCATACGGTGAATATTGAACGCTGTCTCTTCTATCTCCCTCTTTTAAAACCTTATACATTGTCCATGTTTTATAAATATACCAGGTGGCTATTCCTGTAGGGATAATAAATAATATTGTTATTAATACAGGCCAGTTTACACCTGTATTTACTGCTATATACAAAAAGAGTAGGTATGAGAGTGCTCCCGCCAGATATTTTTTGTGGAAACTGTCTCCAAAATAATATACATGGGTCAATCCGCTAAGTACCTGAGCCAAGCCAACAAAAAATTGCAAGATCGCTCCGAAAATAATAAATTCCAGACTTATAATTCCAAGCAGATAAAAACCCATCATGGGGAAATATATAACTTGTGCTATCAGGTCCTTTCTATAAGTACTCTTTGTGGCTGTGATCATCGCTTCTTGTTTTTTAATGAATTAATGCCTCTATATTTAGATAACCCACAGAAAGTTATTAAAGTTTCAGAAAATATTGAAAGTTTAGAAAGTTTTTGATTTTGTATCTGTTTTCACCCTTTGAAAATCGTATCGTAATAGTCCTGAAGATTGCATACCCTTATTTTCATAATGTTAAATATACCCTCTTTTCGATTTTACTATTGATTTTATCTGACGCTTGCTATGAATGAGCACTTTGAAAACGGAAAAATTCCAAAATATGGACGAGTATAAAAAAAAATTATTCCGCAATGGCAAGAATAACAGTTGATTACAAAAAGGCTAAGTTTTTGACTGAAGAAATAACATCATATGAATAAATGATTTAGAATGTCTTTTACAAAATCATCAACTAACATTAAAAAAAAAAGCCTACACATAATGAAAAATAAAATAATAATTACTAAAATACTTTACAGTCAAATCACTCTCTGTCTTTTTATTTTATTATCCTCTTCAAATATTTATTCCCAATTCTCTAATTGTAATTTCCCCGGCTGGTCTAACTATAAGCTTTTTGTTATAGACAATTCTGTAAACCCATCATCACTTACCAATTTCCCTGTATTAATTGAATTCAACACTTCAACGCTTATTTCATCTTCTCAAATGAATGCTGACGGTTCTGATATTAGGGTGTCTGGGCAATGCAACGGCACCCAAGCTTTTGACTTTTGGTTTGATGACATTGATAACGCTAATACAAGATTATGGGTCAAATTACCTAGCATTGCTGCAGGGAGTATTGATAGTATTTATGTTCATTATGGGAACCCTTCTGCAGTTTCAGCAGCCAATGGGCCCAATGTCTTTAGCTATATTGAAGATTTTGAAAGTGGCAATCTATCAGCTTGGTCATTTGATGGAGGCACCTGGGCTATCGTACCTATTCAAGGGCAAAACTCTCTTAAATCAACAAGCCCTCCAACAGGAAAAGGTAGTGCAGGTTTACTCTCTTCTAATCTTGGAATGACGGATTATGTTGTTGAAATGGAATTTATAGTTGAAACAGACGGTTCTATGGGGGGTCCTTTATTTGAACATGACGATTTTAACAATTATAACTCCTATCACTTGATGACAGCTAATAACCTTACCATGATATCTACGATAAGTAATAATTTACCTTTTTACTCTCTTAGTGAGCCCTTTGTTGCTCAACCCAATATTTGGTATAAATGGAAAGTTGTAAGGAAAGGTAGCACGGGTAATATAGATATATACCTTAATAATAATTTACAAAGAACAATCCCTACTTCTTTTTCAGATGGAGTTGGGGTCTGGGCCTATGGAGGAACAGCAACGTATTATGATAACCTCACTGTACGCCCCTATAGTCAAATTGAACCTGTTATTACAGAGGGTAGTATTCCAATTGCTTCTGGCCATACAGTAACAGCCGCCGTTGATAATAATGTAAGCTGTAATGGCGGCAATGACGGACAGGCAACAGCAACTCAGTCCGGCGGTACGCCTAACTTTACTTACCTGTGGTCTGATAACCAAACAAATGCCACAGCAGTGGGTCTTTCAGCAAATACTTATTCTGTAACAGTTACTGATAGTAATGGATATACCGCTGCTGCACAGGTTGTAATTACAGAGCCTGCCGGTTTAAATGCTTTGATTACTAGTGCTTCCAATCCTTTATGTAATAATGATTCAAATGGAATAGTTACTGTTTCTGCAAGTGGTGGATCTGTTCCTTATTCTTTTGATATTGGTTCTGGGAATCAGGCTACAGGAACATTTAATGGACTTGCTGCGGGTAGTTATACTGTCACGGTAACAGATAATAATGGCTGTGTAGCCACAACTTCTATCTCGCTATCAACTCCTGCTCTCCTTGTTGTAAATGCTTCAGTGTCTTCTGCGGTTTCATGTAATGGAAGTTCAGACGGAGAGGCTACTGCCAATGCTTCAGGAGGTTTAGGTGCTTTGTCTTTTGTCTGGGATAATGGTCAAACAAATACTACCGCTGTTGGTCTCGCTGCCAATGTATATACTGTTACAGTTAATGATGCTAATGCCTGTTCAGATGTAGCAAGTGTTACTTTGACAGACCCTTCTGCTGTAATTGCTTCTGCTAACGTTACTTCAGCAGTTTCTTGTGCAAGTGGAGCTGATGGAACTGCTGTTGCTTCAGGTTCCGGTGGTACAGGATCTTTTACCTTTAATTGGGATAATGGTCAGACTGGTCAAAATGTCACAGGATTAAGTGCGCAGACTTATACGGTTACAGTAACAGATCAAAATGCCTGTTCTGATGTCACATCAGTATTACTTACTGATCCAATAGTACTCTCCACTACCGCTACTGGAACAGATGTGATTGCTGCTTGTAATAGCCACACCTGGATAGATGGTGTGACTTATACTGCTGATAACAACATTGCCACGCATGTGTTGACGAATTCGGCAGGCTGTGATTCTACGGTGACCCTGAATCTGACGATCAATAATTCCAGTGTCGGGACGGATGTTATCACTGCTTGTAATAGCCACACCTGGATAGATGGTGTGACTTATACTGCTGATAATAATAGTGCCACCCATGTTCTCACGAATGCTGCGGGCTGTGATTCTATTGTAACCATCAATCTTACAATTAACTCTAATACAGGAACAGATGTAATAACAGCTTGCGACAGTTATACCTGGATAGATGGTGTGACTTATACAGCTAGTACGAATAGTGCTTCATTTGTATTAATAAATGGGGCCGGTTGTGACTCAACGGTTACACTGAATCTAACAATCAACAACTCAACAGTAGGAACAGATGTAATAGTTGCCTGTGATAACTACACCTGGATAGATGGAAATACCTATAATGCGAATAATTTTAGTGCCACGCATGTTCTTACTAATGCTGCAGGCTGTGATTCTACGGTCACCCTGAACCTGACGGTTAATTATTCCAATACTGGAACAGATGCAATAATATCCTGTAACAATTATACCTGGATAGATGGTGTGACCTATACTGCTGATAACAACAGTGCTACCCATGTATTGACGAATGCAGCAGGCTGTGATTCTACAGT
>CAJQOX010000391.1 GCA_905480075.1 uncultured Aureispira sp.
TCTTGCCGGAAACTTCAACTGTTTCGGTGTGAATCACATCCGTGCTATCGGTATGTTTGAATTTGAGGACATTTTTACCTTTCGAAAGAGGAACTTCATTGATAAAGGCACCCTTTAGATTACCATAATCCCTTTGATTAATCTCTAAAAAACAATCATAGGAAGGCTGTACAAGCCATACAGCATGTGATTTGATTTTGGATTTTTGACCGGCATTTTTTTTGCTGTTCTGTGCGCTGAGGAATGCAGAGTATAAAATTAGGACCAAAAAATAATACTTTTTCATAAGGAGTGTTTTTATGTGGTAGTTCAGGAGGGTAAACTAAATATACCAAATTTTGAACCATAAACCGATTATTTTCCTAACTAACTGAAATTCAATAATTATATATTTTTATTTTGAATAAAAAATAAAAAAATTGATTCCTGTATGAAAAAGAAGTACAGAAAAAGGAAAGAGAAATGTATTGCTAACTTATCCTGCAGGTAGGAAAACAGGAGGATTTGTAAAATGATTGAATGAACAGATGTATCAATCCATCTGAATCAACTGTATATAATTGCCGTTGTCATCATCAAAGACCGCATCATATCCGTAAGAAGTTTTTACCGGGTCTTTTTTAAATTTAACCCCTTTTTCCTTTAATTCTTCCGTGGTTTTGTAAATATCGTCGGCACTGAAGGTAATGACAGGAATGCCCGATTCATATAATGTTCGTTTGTACTCTTTCGCAATTTCTATACCTCCGGGTTCAGTAGGTTCCAGTAGAATAGTGGTTCCGTTCGTGTCGAGCGAAGATTTTACAATAGCAATATAATGTTCCGGTTCATACATTACCTCCTCAAAGCCCAACACCTCGGTATAATATTTGAATGCCTTCACAGGGTCTTTGACAAAAACACTGACCATAGCAATTTTCATCGGATGTTTATGTTGTGCCATACTGCTGATAGAAATTAAAATAATGCTGAAAAGGGATATAAATATTTTCATTGTCTGATCGTTTTGTGTAATTAAAGCGTTGCTTTTCTTACTCAATAAGAGGTAAGATACCATTTATTTCGATACCAAAAATATAAGGCATCAGAAAATATACATAAATACTGAATAGCAGTATCGACAAAAGGTTCAGACCTATGCCTGCCTTTATCATGTCGCCTATGCGGATGTATTCCGAACCAAAAACGATGGCATTCGGTGCGGTAGCCACGGGCAACATAAAGGCACAGGAGGCGGCACAGGTGGCACCAACCATCAGCAAAAAGGGATGTACACCTATAGCAACAGATAGCGCAGCAAGAACGGGCAGAATCATAGAGACAGTGGCAACATTCGAGGTGATCTCGGTCAGAAAGTTGACCGATGCGATCAATAACAGCAACAGGACGAAAAGTGGCAGGGCGCCGAATAGGGAAATCTGAGTGCCCAGCCAGTCCGCTAGTCCGGTCTTGTCAAAGGCATTTGCCAACGAGAGGCCCCCGCCGAACAACAAAATAACACCCCAGGGGATCTGAACGGCAGATTCCCAGTTCAGTATTGTCTGCGGACTGTCGTCGGTCTCATCCATTCCTATATCCTGATGTTTTTGGTTTGCTGACTTGTTTTTAGCAGGAATGATAAAGAGCAATATCGCTCCGCAGATTGCTATAATAGTATCTGTAAGTCCGGGCAAAAAGGGATTGAGCAGAAAAGACCTCGTTATCCAGCAAAAGGAGACTCCCCCGAAAACGAGCATGATGACTTTTTCTTCATAGGACACAGGTCCCAAAGCCGTCTGTAAATCCCTGATCTTATGCATGCCTGTATCGCCGCTGTCATTATTCGATATCTTAAAAATAACCTTCACCAGATAGTACCAGCAGACAAAGAGTAAAAAGACCGCTACAGGAGTGGCAAAAAGCATCCAGGTAGCAAAGGAGATCTCGACCCCGTATTTATCCTCTACCAATCCTGAAAATATAACATTTGTCGGCGTACCTATCAGAGTGGAGATTCCTCCTATTGATGCCGAGTAGGCAATACCCAACAAGAGGGCCCGGGCAAAATTATTGGTCTTTTTGCTGTTGCTTTCACTCTCTTTCAACTGTTGTATGATAGCAAGCCCGATAGGTAGCATCATAATAGTGGTTGCCGTGTTGGAAATCCACATCGACAAAAAACCGGTGGCGACCATAAAACCCAGAATGATAGACTCCGGATGGTTGCCTATCTTTCCGATGATGCCCAAAGCCACCCGTTTGTGCAGATTCCACCGTTCTATAGCGGTAGCGATCATAAAACCGCCGACAAATAAAAAAATGATGGGATGTGCATAAAGTGCAGCAGTTTTTTTGATGTCGAGGGCACCGGATAAGGGAAATAATACAAGTGGCAGGAGGGCAGTTACCGCAATAGGGACCGCTTCGAATATCCACCATACTGCCATCCACAGGGCGGCAGCAAGAATATCATGTCCCTCTTGCGAAAGCCCTTCAAAATTTCCGTAAAAATGAAGACTGAAATAGAGTATTGGCCCACTGATAAGTCCGAAGTATTGTTTTTTCATTTTTCTACCCTGCTGTTTTTGTTTAATATCAGCCATCTTTTTTATTAATCCTTATCATCCGAAAATCGTAAAATAATAAAGATTCCTTAATGAGAAAAGTTTACCTGTGTTTCCTGCACCGTTTTTTAAAATAAATAATGCAACATTCTCTTAAGAAGAACTTAAACTAAGCCTCAAAATACAGAGTTTAACGATAATTATTAGTACTTTCGTACTTCATTTCAATTAATAATCAGAAAGATGAAATCACTGCCATTTCCCTGTCAATATTATCTAAATACAAAACCTTTTATCAAATCCGGATTCCTCCTCCTGCTGCTATGCCTGACAGGAATCTCCTGCAACAGAAATATGCCTACTACCAAAAATGCCGACGGTACCTATCAGTTCGAAGAAGTGCAAAATGATCCGATGAAAGTGAAAATATGCACGCTGTCCAACGGACTGAAAGTTTATATGTCTGTTAATAAGGACGCCCCGAGAATTCAGACCTTGATTTGCACTCGGGCAGGTTCAAAGAACGACCCCGCCGATGCCACCGGTTTGGCACATTACCTCGAACATATGTTGTTCAAGGGCTCTTCAAAAATTTCGGCCCTCGACTGGGAAAAGGAAAAGGTCCTGCTACAACAGATTTCCGACCTCTATGAAAAACACCGCGAAGCTGAACCGGAAGACCGCGAAGAAATTTACAGACAGATAGATTCGGTTTCGGGTGAGGCAGCAAAATATGCCGTGGCCAACGAATATGATAAACTCGTCAGTTCATTGGGCGCAAAGGGTACAAATGCCTTTACTTCCCTTGACAGAACGGTGTATATGAACGATATCCCTTCCAATGAAATTGAAAAATGGCTGCAGCTGGAATCGGAACGTTTCAGTCAATTGGTGTTGCGTCTTTTTCATACTGAACTCGAAGCGGTTTACGAAGAGTTCAATATTTCGCAGAATAATGACTCAAGAAAGGTCTTTCAGGCTTTCCTGCTCGGACTTTTGCCTAATCATCCCTATGGGACACAGACAACGATAGGTACCGGTGAACATCTCAAAATTCCGTCCATGGAAAAGATACACGACTATTTTAACCAATATTATGTTCCCAATAATATGGCTATCATCCTTGCAGGGGATTTTGACCCTCATGAGATGGCGGCAAAAGTGGAAAAACACTGGGGGAAATTCAAAAGCAAAAAAGTTGCAAAATGGAAAAAAACCAAGGATACTCCGCTGGCAAATATCAAGGAAATAAATGTCTTTGGAAAAGAAAAACAAGGTCTGCAGATAGGCTGGAAACTAGGGGGGCTGGGAACAGATGAATCGCTGCTTGGTCAACTGGTGGCCGGCATCCTGTTCAATCCAAAAGCCGGACTGATAGATGTTAACCTGGTTCAGAAACAGGTAGTAGGGCAGGGGACCTCGGCAGGCTGCTTTCCGGCAAACGACTACTCCTTTTTTTATATCTATGGCGAACCAAGGGAAGGGCAGGCACTCGAAGAACTCAGGGATTATCTGCTAAAGGAACTCAGCCGTATAAAAATGAATATGTTTGACGATTGGTTGGTGGATGCGGTCATCAACAATATGGAATTACAGGAAATTCAGGCCCGGGAATCCAACTCAGGCCGGGCCTTCGGTATGTTGGATGCCTTTATCGGAGAGGTACCCTGGGTAGATAATTGCAGCAGGTTCGATAAAATGCGCAGCTTTAGCAAAGAACAGATAATAGAGTTTGTCAATCAGATACTCGACAAAAATAAGGCGGTTGTAGTATTCAAAAGAGAAGGGGAGGACAATAGCATAAAAACCTTCGAAAAACCCCCTATCACTCCTGTTTCTGTCAACAGGGATGCAGCGTCTGATTTTAGTAAAGAGTTTCAGAAGGGTAACTCCCCCGACCAAAAACCGGCCTTTGTGGATTATTCCAAAAGTATTCAGTCGAAGCAACTCGGCAGTGGGGTGCAGCTGGACTATATCCAAAATGTTAATAACGAGACCTTCGAATTGGTCTATGTCATTGAAATGGGAAAAATCCATGATAATGTGCTGCCTTTGGCACTTCGATACCTCAAATTTCTGGGAACCGACAAATACAGCCTGCAAGAATTACAACAGGAGTTTTTTAAACTGGGCCTGACTTTTAATGTCACTTCCCGTGGGGATGTATCCTTTGTAACGCTTTCAGGACTCGACCGTTCGCTGGAAAAAGGAGTGGAGTTATTTGAGCACATCCTGTCGAATGCGGTGGAGGATGAGGATGCGCTCAAAAAAATGGTGGCCGACATCAAAAAGAACCGCCTCGATAACAAGAAGGACAAAAGACAGATTCTGCAACGGGCTATGCTGAATTATGGTTACTATGGTCACAACTCCCCTTTCAAGGCAAGGTTGGATATGAATGTTTTGGACGTACTCAGCCCGAAGGATATGATGAAGTATATTAAAAATCTGACTTCTTATGAACATACTGTTTCCTATTACGGCAGCAAAAGTATGGAACAGGTCGCTTCTGTACTCAATAAACACCACAAGGTGCCTCAGAAACTGAAACCTCTGTTACCGCCTCACCGATTTATTCAGCAGCCTACCGATGAAAATAAAGTGGTCTTTGTCAATTTTGACGGAATGGTTCAGACGGAAGTGTTGATGATTTCTAAAGGCAATGACAATTACGATTTGAAGGAAGAGATCATTTCTGGCCTGTACAATGACTACTTTGGCGCAGGACTCGCTTCCGTGGTCTTTCAGGAAATCAGGGAATCAAGGGCTTTGGCCTATTCTGCCTATGTCTATAATTCCTCGCCCGACCGCAAAGACAAAGCTCATTATCTTTCTGCCTTTGTAGGTACTCAGGCCGATAAACTGAAGGAGGCTGTCATGGCAATAACCTCTATCATTGATTCGATGCCCCTTGCTGAAGAACAGATACTCAATGCGGCAGAATCAATTGTTAAAAAAATGCAGTCCGAAAGGGTCACAGGGTCTGATATTTACTGGTCAAGAAGGGCAAATAAACTCAGGGGTTCAGACAGGAATGTAAGGGAAGATATATACAATCAGTATCTTGAAATTTCTGCAAACAAGGAAACTGCTTTGAAAGCTATCTCTGATTTTCATACTCAAAATATCAAAAACCGTAAATTCACCTTCCTTGTACTTGGAGATAAGGAGCTTGTGGATATTGATTTTTTGAAAACGTTGGGTAAGTTTGAGGAAATGACACTGGAACAGGTTTTTGGATATTGATAGGTGAAATGATTTTTGGATGGTGGGATTAATGAAAAGGATTTTTAGTTTTATATGAAAAATAATATTATATTTAGAATATTCCTTTTTCTGAAAAAAAAATCCTTATGTCTTTGTTTTCTAAATTACCGGTCTTGTCTGCTTCTTTTCTTCTTTTGACTTTCAGTCTTAAAGCACAGGACCCTGCCATTCATATGTCTGATGAATAATGCGAAAATCTGAAAGGTACTCAATATCGTATTGTATATGAATGGAATATAATTACAGGAAAATGTGTTAGGTATTATTATGAAGATGCCGATAACGCAGGGAAACAATCAAAGGTTAGTCTTGATTAATCCAAAATATTTTCTTCTGATTTCGCTGCAGGCAGGAAACCATGTACCAACTGAGCGAAAAATCCTTTAGGGAAATCTTCCATGTCGTCAAAACCCAGTTCATAATTGCCGTCCTGATCCTGAGGAATATAATTGGTTCTGAAAATATAATCCCATACACTTAAACTGATTCCAAAATTTACGCCGGGCATCTGCCCCTCGGGCAGGTGTTTTGCATGATGATAGAGGTGCATCACCGGATTGTTTAGGATATATTTTAAAGGTCCAAAAGTCAGTCGGATATTCGCATGATTCAGGTGTCCTATTAAAACACTAATAAAGTGAATCAGGAAGGCATCAGTGGGTTCAAAGCCTCCCACTATCATTACTGCAAGCGTTTTCAGTGGTTTGTAAAAGAGATTCTCCATCCAATGATACCGCAGATGTGCAGCAAATCCCATTTCCTCTACCGAATGATGTACCTTGTGAAAACGCCATAATATTTCAAAGCGGTGCAGCAGAATATGAGTAGACCACTGTACAAAATCATTGATGACAAAGAAAATCAACAGACCGGTCCACACAGGAAGGTTACTTAGATCTATCAATGCCAGTGATTTCATACTGACTCCCATATTATTAAAGAATAATTCAGCCATGCTGAAAAAACCACTGATGAAGATGGCAAAAAGGAAGAAGTTGAAAAACATATAAAAACCGTCGAGCCAGAAATCCTTTCGGAAAGCCGATTGTTGCTTCCGCCAGGGAAAGGTCAGTTCAAGTATCCAGACAAAAAGAGAAATAAGTATCAGTGCATAAAAATAGTTCTGATACCAGGGAATGTCGGGATGTAAAATGATTAGTTTCCATACCCAGTCGGCCGTGCCGGTAAATGTGTTGATAAATAATTCAGTATATTCTTTCATGTATCAGTTTTTCAGGATTCTTCAGGTTTGTTAAAATCATTGACTACAGGCAATTCCTTATCATAACTCCATTCTATCCAGGACCCGTCATAGTTTGATACCGAAGGGTAGCCCATCAGTTCTTTCAGTACAAAGGTCAAAAGGGCAGAACGTACGCCCGACTGACAATAGACGATGATATTCTTATCTTTCGGGAGGAGGCTGAACCTTTGTTTCAAATCCTTTAAGTCCCTGAAAACAGAGGCCTTTTCATAGGCAATAGCCTCGGAATAATCGATGTTCACGGCCGTGGGAATATGACCTGCACGAAAAGCCCCTTTTTTGCGCTTTTCTCCTGTATATTCTTCTTTCGTTCTACAGTCAAGCAGTATTGTATTGCTGTCAGCAATTGCTGCTGAAACGTCAGATTTGTTCGCCAAAAGAATAGCATTCGTCTTATTATTAAAAACAAAATTTCCGGTTTTTGGTTCAGGGATTTCGGTATTGATTTTATCTAGCCCTATATTTGTAATACCTCCGTTCAGTATACAGACCTTTTGATAGCCATAAATAGAAAGTAAAAACCAGACCCTTGCAGCATCGGGATTACCTTTTGCATCATACAAAACAATTTTGCTGTTATCATTGACAGCAAGTTGCTGCATCAGGGTTTCCATCTTGTCCTTCTCCAGCCTCATGCCACCGTAAGGGTAATTTTTGCTGATGATATCGGGGCGCCAAATCTGTTTAGCCCCCTTGATATGTCCCTCTTCATAAGCTTTTCTTTTGCGGACATCAATCAATACACAATCAATGTCGGGGTCTTGCTGCCACAGAAATAATTGTTCAGGATTTATCAGATGTTCTGAAGAGACATACTGAGACAGATCTGCTGATAAAGAATCTGTATTCTTAATGACTTCAGCCGATTTTATTACAGGGTCGGAATTCTGCGTACAGCCTCCTGTGATTATCAACAGAAAAGATAAGAGCAAGGGGAGGAGAAGATATTTTAGTTTTATAGTCATGATCAGGGGATTACAAAATTAATAGAAGCAGAAGAACTCACCGTTCCCTCTTCTGAAAGGCTGAAAGCAGTGTTGACTGTACTCACCCTGTCACCACTGCTGAAGGTCATGTTGCCGTCCGTATCGTAAAGGGCATAGAGATAATAGCTGCCCGGATGCATATAGTTGAATACAAAACTGTTGTCGTCGGCACTGAGAATCACATAACGCGAACGGTAGATCATATTTGCGGTGTTGACGGTAAATCCGGAAATCAAGGGTTGTGTTGTTATCATGATGAATACCTTTTTTGACGGGTCGGGAACAAAGCCGCCGGAGAAGGAATAACTGATAGTAGCCTGTCCGAGATAAGGTTGCTGATTTTCGGGGTAGGGGTCAGAAGCCAAATCGTAGTAAATTGCCTCTGCAACATTGTCGAAGGTGCTACTGAAATCTTTGACCAATACCTTCTGCGGGAAGCTGAAGTTGCTGACTGCTGCCTGACAGGATGTGCTGTCCTGCAGGGTGGCACGCCACTGCATATGCATTGTTGCGGTAGTCTGACTGTTGTAATTATTGGTATAGGAGGTCATGATCAGGCTGTCCCCCTTAAAGAGAAAATCGGTGTAGGCCCTCGGTGTTCCTTTTACTACTTCAGCAAAATGGTAGAAAGACTCCGAGGAGGTTTCGGAAACTGAGTCTGCCAGGAAGTAGGAAATCCGCTGCAAACCGGCAAAGCCGCCGCCGTTTCTGAAACAAAGCCGGTATTGATCGTCTTTTTTGGCAATGAAAAAGGAGATATGTATGTCGTTGAGACTGTCCAGTTCGTTTTTTGATGAGATCTGAGCGGCCGATATTGGTCTGAAGTCTATTATAAATTCCGGATAGCCCCCAAGTGCTGTAGTGGAAGTGACCGCACCGTTCCAGATGCCTTTTACCTTATTTAAAAGACTATACCCCAGGGTATTTTCAATGTTGTTCAGACCCTTTGCGGCATTGTCGTCATCAACCGGAGGTTCCTCGTTGCAGGAAGTCCAGAACAATAATATTAGAGCCACAGAAAGGAGGTATAATGCAGGAATTTTTTTCATCTTTTTATTTATCTTATTACAAATCTAGTAATTATATTAATCTGTATATGTGATCTGTATTACATTTGAACTTAATGTTAGTAAAATAAAACGTTTTATATAAAAAAAATTATCTTTAGTTTTCTTTTTATTTAGAGAAGGCATCTTAAATTAAGTTTTTGATTAGTTACTGAATATTGTATATTTGCCTGAATATAAAAATAATGAAAATGCCGGAACTTTTTTGAAGGTTTTACTATTATTCATGATAATATTACTTTTATGAAAAGCACTATTAACAAATACCAAAAAAAATATTTATAAATGAGTTATTTTCACGGTGAGACGCCCGATAATTACGAACAAAAATGTTTATGCACCCTGGTTTTAGATACCTCAGGTTCAATGAGTGGTTCAGCAATAAACGAATTAAACAGGGGTTTGCAGGAGTTTTATGCTGCTATTGAAGAGGATTTGATCGCTGCCAACCGTTTAGAGGTGAGTATTATTACTTTCGGTAGTTCTATCAAGACGATCCTTGACCCTTCGCTGATCGACAATTTTGATATGCCGAATCTATCGGTTTCAGGAACTACCCGTTTGGTGGATGCTGTACGTGAATCGATTCGTAAAACAGAACAACGCAAGCAATGGTACAAGGAAACCGGGCAGCCCTATTACCGACCTATAATTGTATTGATCACCGATGGGGAACCTGACAGGGATCAGGATGTTAATGGTTTGTCTACTGAGGTTCAGGAGGCGGTAGATTCCAAGAAATTTACTTTTTGGGGCTTGGGAGTAAAGGGCTTCAACAAACATATTCTGGATACAGTTTGTCCCAATTCTGCACCTGGCATTCCCCTTTCTGGGTATAAATTTGCTGAATTCTTCAAATGGCTGAGCAACAGTATAGGGATCATTACAAAATCAAAGGAAGGAGAATCTATCGAATTGCCTCCGGTAAGTGACTGGGCACAGATGAAGTTCTGATTTTCAGTCTGAAAGCGTATTAAATTACAACATTAATAAAATATAATGTCTGCAGATAATATAAAATCTTCCTGGGTGGTCGCCTATGCTTCTGTAATTGGCAACGGTCATGTTCTGATGAATCTGCCCTGTCAGGATAGTTGTGCACACAAAAAAATCAATGAAACCTGGGGTGTTGCTGTGGTAGCCGATGGAGCAGGTTCTGCTGCAAAATCGGAAGTGGGCTCTGATTTTGTTGCCCGTAACATGGCACATTGTCTTCAGGAGGTGGTAGAAAGAAGAGGATGGCCGACAGCTGCTGATTTGCCGGACGAACAGGATTGGAGAAGGGAGGCATTGAAGGTATTACAGATTGTGAGGCAACGGCTCGAACAGTTTGCCACTGCCAAGGAATACAAAATTCCCGATCTGGCCTGTACCTTGTTGGCCGTTTTATACAGTCCTTTTGGAATCCTTACAGCGCATATCGGTGATGGCCGGGCTGCTTATTCTTTGGAACCGGGTAAATGGGAGGCACTCATACAACCTTTTCGGGGAAATGAAGTGAATGAAACCGTCTTTGTCACCTCAAATATCTGGACAACCGAAGGGGTGGATATTTATATCAAAACCGGGATCGTAAAAGAAAAAATACGGGCATTTGCACTTCTTTCCGATGGTTGCGAAAACGGTTCTTTCGAGGTCAATGTCTGGGACGAGGAAAATCAGAAATACCACGACCCGAACCGGCCTTACGGTAAGTTTTTTGAACCCAACCTGAAGGGCATGCTTCAATTATCGAAGGAGCAAAAATCACAGAAGGAAATTTACAGTATATGGGCTGGTTTTCTAAAAGATGGCAGCAAACAATTCAAACATGAAACGGATGACAAAACAATGATCTTTGCTGTCTTATTACCTTAATCTTCTATTTTTTATTTGCCACTAAAATTCTACATAAAAGATACCGGGACGGTTGTATTTACCGAAGAAAAACCCTTTGCCTCCGGTGGAGAGGGCGCCTTGTTTCAGGTACTAAAACCGGATAATCTGAACAAATTAGTCGCCAAGATCTATCACAAAAACAAAAGAAATGATCAGAAGCATAAAAAGACAGAGTATCTGATTGAAAATCCACCGGAATTTGAGGATATTTCACCCGGGGAAGAGCCTATTATCTGGGTAAAGCACATCCTGCATAATGACAAGGATGAATTTGTAGGTTTTTTAATGCCGAAGGCGACTGGTGAACAGCTCGAGATTCTTACTTCGCCCAAATTGCCAAGAAATCTTGGGAAGGAATGGAATCGTTTTCGTATGGGGGGAGATACTGCTCTTCGTTTCAGGCTAAAAGTCTGTTATAATATTGCTGCGGCACTCCGGACGATTCACACAACGGGGAAATATGTGCTTGTAGACCTCAAGCCCGACAATATTCTTATCCGAGCCAATGGTTTGGTCTCTGTGGTGGATACCGATTCGATAGAAGTCATAGAAAACGGGGAGGCACTTTATGCAGCCACGGTGGCCACACCCGAGTATACACCTGCAGAATATTACAAGGGTGTAAAGCCCGGTGAAGTCCTTATTAAGCCCAGTTGGGACCGCTTCAGTATGGCCGTAATTTTTTACCGGATGTTGTTTGGTATACATCCATTTGCTGCTACTGCAAAGGCACCTTATAACGAGGTCAATTCGCTAGGGGATAAAATCAAGTTTGGCTTGTTTGTCCATTCTCCTTTACTGGCCGGAAAGTTCGAAGTAATTCCACCACCTCATAATCAATTCAATAACCTGGACCCTGAACTGAAGCAGTTGTTCATGAGGGCTTTTGTGGATGGCTTTGAAGACCCTGAGGCCCGTCCTTCTGCCGAAGATTGGGGAAAGGCCTTTGTCAACCATCCGCTTTTGCTCACCAACAGGACTTTGCCTTCCAGGGCATTGAATCTGGAGGTTGTAAATAAGGAAAATTGGTATTCCCTTGCTTTGGAAAAGGCAATGAAGGATCAGAATCTAATCTTTGTTAAATCTAAGATTGATGCAGCATTGACCTTGTCGGGGTCTTCTTCTGACCGTATTCTGCAAAATGCTTCAGCGTCCTACAAAAAGATAGGAAATAAACTATTGTCCGTCGGGAAATTTGTCGGCCTCGTCAGTCTGGTTGTTACAGGTATGTTCATTTTGAGTTCTGTTGTTTCGGGCTCCTCTTTTTCAGGTCTGAGCTATTTATTGTATGCAATTTTTCAGATACTGTTATTCATACCGGAACTGATATTGGGAATCGGTGGAACCGGCCTGCTTATTTTAGTCATGCTCTCGCCCTTGCTTATTGCTACTTTCAATGAACTGACCGGCAATGCAAAAAATAATGTAGTGGATATTCGCAATAAATTCAATTCGATGATCGCCTTCAGTAACAGCAAGAAGAAAAAAAGTCTGGAGGACATGCAATACAGCTACTATAATAAGCGAACAAAGGTCAAGCAAAGACTACGGGAGATAAGAAACGAACTGGTTGTCTGGTCAAAAATACGAAGCAAGAAAGAGCAGGAATTTTATCAAAAAAACAATCAGCAAATCCTGCAATCCAACCGAGAGATCTCTGGAAAAATCAGAACCGAAAAAACGGCCTTGATGCAAAGGGATGCTCAGGCAAAACAATTGATGATCGCAGAGGCGGATCAAATAAAAAAAATCAGATTAAACCATCAGCAGGAATTAAAGGAAGATCCTGTTTATTCTAAAATAAAAGGGAAGACTGCCGAGCAGAAGATAGCTACTCTGCAAGGCAATAATTCAGTATTCCCTCAGGAGGAGCTAGGAGAACTAAGCATGGAACTCATGACCTTGCAAAAAGAATTGAGGGAGGAACTTATTGCTGTAAGGAAAGAGTATGATGAAAAGCACCGGGCCTTTATTGATGAAAGCAACGAAAACAAGATGAAGATCGATGACCTTGTAAAGATGTCAATTAACGATATGCGAAACAATACAGATATCGATCAGAACTTACTGAACGGATCTTTCAAACGTTTGCTCTTGAGTATCAAAAAGCTGGAAAGTGAGGTGGACGAAAAGGAGGGGGAGTTGTTGTTACTGAATAATGATCTTGCACAGATCAAGGAGGAGTTGAAGCGGGTGAAATAGGTATATTAGGTAATAAGTAGATTTAGATCGCTGCGCTCTTGGATTTTAGATTTTTGGTCGCTGCGCTTTTAGATTGTTTACCAGTAAGTAAATTATGCTTTTCAAATTTTTTTATTTTTTCTGTCCCTGTAACAAAGTCTAATATCTAATATTAAAAATCTTGA
>CAJQOX010000392.1 GCA_905480075.1 uncultured Aureispira sp.
TATCACTTAACTGAAACAGCAGAAGCAATTGCCTTGAACGGATTTCTTGGTTTCCATTCTTCTTTCGGATTAAGGCTGTCAAAAACCAGCGGTAGAATTTTACTTGTGAGTGTTCCCCTGTGTTTAAAGAAGCAGAGCATATCCTGAGCTACAGCTCCCACAGAACTTTTTATTTCCAATGCAGTTCTCGCAAAATCAATCCTTTTTGCACCTCCTGTAATAGCTTTGTTTACAAGGTCATATAGAATATTCAAATACACCTGATGCGTGCGGTTATAACTATTGTCAACCCCAAGGAAATGAGCATCCATTTCACCGTAATTGAATATAGCTGTATAAAATGCAACCAATTTGTTATCAATAAAGTAAGCGGTAAGTTTATAAAGATCTCCCAAAGATCTCTTCAATTCAGTAAAATATTTTTTATGCAATAAAAATGCATTGAAACCTGCCCCTTTAGCGATCATTTGATATAATTCGTGAATCCGTTCTTCATTATTTTCAATTTCTTTTAATGTCAGTTCTCTTTTTATTATATCCTTCCCTTTTTTTCTTGCACGTTTGGCTCTGACCCTGTATTTTGAACTCATATCAGCAAGATATTCTTCAAAGGTAGTCCAGTTATCACGAATATGCATATGCATACTTGGTTGCATCAGAAAAGGATGATAAGTGTCCTTTTGAAGTTCTGTTTTTAAAGATTCAGAAGTTTCTATTTTATGATCTTTGATCAGATGAATACTAATTTTAGTTTGTTCAACATCTAACACTTCCTGAAGAGTCTCCAAGGAATCCTGAACTAATGAAGCAGTCTGTGTTGAATCAATATTGTCTGCGAAATGAAATCCATATTCCCCTGTTAACAACATATTTCCGCATATAAGTAAATTAAAATCAGCCCGTTTGATAAACCATTTTTTTACTGCATCGCTGATCGCTGATATAATACAAAAGTATTGTTTTTCTTTTTCTTTTTGCGCGTTTTCCTGTAAACTGTCTTCAATTTTTAATCTGAAAATCTGATTGTAGGATATTCCAACAGGTTTATTTTCTTTAAAATAAATAAGGTATCTGAAACCCATCTTTTCAGGGGGAAATTTTTCCAGTATTTTCAGATAGGTACTTTGTAAGAATAAATTTTCATTATTTGTCATTTTATTCCAGACAGATTCAACTTCAGATATATTTTTGCTTATCTGAACAAAATAATCCGGATTATCCGATAGGGGATAAACTTCTACAGATGAATTATTGTAATTGATTATTTTACTTTCTCTGTTGTTAGAACAAAACATATATTCAATTTAATACAGGATATAACACCTGATTTGCTGTTATTAATTAATTATTTCAATCAAATTTTAATCGGAAGGTTTAACCTAATTATACATTAATAAAAAAAAAGTATAATTTTAATTAAACCTTATGCTATTCGATTAGTCATAATACACATAAAACTACTACAATTGTCAGCAGAATCTGAAAATAACAAAGATACGGAAAAAAAAATCCTTTCTCAGTTAAGGAACTCTCAAAGTTTTGAACAAGGATTCAGTACTTTGGTTCAAACCTATCAGGAAAGATTGTATTGGCATATCCGAAAAATGGTTACTTTGCACGATGATGCGGATGAGGTATTACAGAATACATTTATAAAAATATTTAAAGGAATTAAAAATTTCAGAGGAGAATCTAAATTATATACCTGGCTCTACCGTATTGCTACAAATGAGTCTCTTACATTTCTTAAAAAGAGGAAGAAATATGCTACAATTGAATTAGATAATGAAGAAAGCGGAATATACAATACTTTAAAGGCAGACTCCTACTTTGATGGGGATGAAGCCACTATAATATTGAATAAAGCACTTGAAACATTACCTTCAAAACAAAAACAGGTTTTTATAATGAGATATTATGATCAGCTTACTTATAAAGATATATCAGACATGTTAGATACTTCAGTAGGTGGTCTTAAAGCTTCTTATCATCATGCGGTAAAGAAGATTGAAAGTTTTGTAAAAAATGCACTGTGATACTAAATATGTATCTTGAAATTATATACTTATGAATAAAAAAGATGAAATAAATAATGAGTTGAATGAAATTTCTCCTTTTCTCTCAGATTTGAATAAAGACAGGAAGGAAGGCTTTTCTATACCTAAAAATTACTTTGATAATTTCGAGAACAGACTTATGAGCAGGATAAGGGAAGAAGAAGCCCTATCCGGTTCAAAAATAGCAGATTCTGTAGATAATACTATTTTTTCATGGATTCAAAATGCTGTTAAATTATTATTTACACCTAAATATGCTGTATCTTTTTCTATAGCAGTAGTAGCAGTAGTTTTTGGAATACAATTTTTTAGTATTAGTACTTCTAATACTACTCAGGAACCTTCATTAATTGCGCAGTTATCAATTGAAGAAACCCATCTTTTTATAGTTAATAATATACATGATTTTTCAATTGATGATATAATTGAAATAGTAGAAACTGAAGTAATTGAAGATCTTCATATTGATTTGCCATCCCTTCATTATGAAAATAAAAATGAGAAGCAAGTTATAAATAAAGAAAAGGATAAACAATCTTCCTTTGATAAAGCACTTGAATCTGCTGAAGCAAAAAATCTGTTTGATGAATTATCTGATGAAGATTTTGATGAGGCCTATGATGAAGGTTATTTTTAAAATTTCACCTTAAATAAAACAATATTACTACTACAAATTTAATTAAAATGAAAACACACATCTTATATATAGCCCTATTTATCATATCTAGCTTTTACAAGGCTGATGCACAGGAACAACGTACAAAGGCTGAACGAATAAAGGCAGTTAAAGTGGCTTTTATTATAGAAGAGATTAATCTTACAGCGGAACAGTCTCAGAACTTTTGGCCTGTTTATAATGAGTTGGAATCTAAATTAAGATCTATTAATAAATCGAGTAAACAAAGATTAATAATTGATGAAATGTCTGATTCGGAATTAGAGACTTTGATCAATACACGATTAAAAGCAGAGGAAGACAAAATAGCATTACACAGAGCTTATATTGAAAAATTTAAAAAAATAATCACAATCCGTCAAATCGTTTTACTTCAACGGGCAGAAAAGCGCTTCAAAAAAGAATTACTTCAACGGGCAAGAGATAGAAAGGAAGGCCGGAGAGGAGAAAATTCCAGACGCAGAGGTTCAAATTAAATTAAAAAAAGCCATTCAGAAAAATCAAACTGAATGGCTTTTTTTTATCAGGGAACAATATATTCCTCGGTATCTTTACTCCATGCTCCAAAATAACCTAAGGCCTGATTTGTAAAGTTGTTAGTAGGATTAGCAGGTGCTGCACTGGCAAATCCTGCACCTGAAATGGCATCTTCGAGCGTTTTGAAGTATAAATGAGTAACATAGTCAATACTGGCAAATTCAATATTAATAGTATCGCCGGATTCAAATCTGTTAAAAGTAGTAAATGTTCTTGTACTCAGACCATCACTTAAATCATCATCTGCAATTCTGTAGTCAGTAGTATATTCAGTGGATACAGAATCATAATATGTTGTCCTGACCGCATAGAAATTAGTATAATCAGCAGAATCTGTATAATTTAAAAATGCCCAGAATTTAGGATTCTGATTACCACCCGGGCCACCACCTCCCCCACCGAAAAAGTTGCCTGTTGGTATAATAGATATACTGTCAATTATTGTCAGTGGTGGCATAGTTGAGCTTGCATCATAAATTTCACCATCAATATTAATTGATAAAGTGTAGGTATTTCCAATTGTACCGATTATTGAAGAACCTCTGTAAATTCCGTTTCCCTGATAAAACATAGTTTCAGTATTACCAAGCTGATCTGAAATGGTCATAACTGCGTTTTCTATTGCGGGCGATGTACTATTGTCATAATAGCTACTTGTCCATGCTGCCTTTACATAGCAAGTAGAATCGTTTTCCATGAATGCTTCGAAAACGGGTTTTGGATTAGATTCATTAAGGTCTACATCAATGACTTTTTCACAACTTATTGTAAGAAAAAATAGGCTAATAATAATTAATAATGTATTGATATTCATTGTATTGTGAGTTGAGTGTATTTTTTTTTAAAAAGAAAAGTTCCACGTTACGGTAGGTACAATACCAAATAAGCTCAACTGAACTGCATCGGTTTTACTTGGATCTGTTTCATTTTCTCTGAAAGAAATTGAATAAGGATTATATTGATTATATACATTATAAACGCCAACTGTGAAACTTGAGCGGAATTTTTTAGTCACTTTATTTCTGAAAGTTACTGCAATATCCAATCTGTGACTAGGAGGCATTCTGTAACCATTTCTTTCAGTGAAGTAGCTAACCTTTTGTCCGTTTATTTCGTATTTAGCACTTGGGAAAGTAACTGCATTTCCGGTCTGAAAAATCCAAGCAAGAGAAAATACCCATCGTTTTTTTAATTCATAAGTACCTACGATAGATATATCATGTGTTTTGTCTTGTTTTGCCAGGTAAGGTTGTCCGAAATTTATTTCTTCAAATTGGTATTCAGTTCTTGATAAAGTGTAACTTAACCATCCGTTAAAGTTTCCGAATTTTGCCTGAACAAGTAGTTCACCACCATAAGCCATCCCTTTACCATTAAGAATCTGACTTTCTATTTTAGCATTTAAGAGTATATCTGCTCCATTTTCATAATCAACCTGATTCTGTAAATTTTTGAAATACCCTTCTAAGGTTATATTAATTTTATCATTCAGGAAGCTTTGTTTTATACCCAGACTTATCTGATCTGCTATTTGTGGCTTAACTAAATTAGTACTAGGTATCCACATATCATTAGGTGCAGCTGATGTACTGTTTGTCAGCAAATGAACGTATTGATGAATTCTGTGGTAACCTAACTCCAGTTTAGTGTTATCATGTACCTGATAGGTTAATGCCAATCTGGGTTCTAAACCCCAATATGTTTGTATATGTTGTCCTGGCAGATAATTAGTTGTGTCTGTAATATTGTTGTTATTATCAAAAGAATATAAATCACCAGGTCCGAATTGATTAAACAGAGAAAATCTTAAGCCGTATACCGCTTTTAATTTTTTTGTAATTTGCATTTCGTTACTTACATATATACCACTTTCTATAGCGTGTTTCTGATCTGCAATCAAGCTGTTGATATTGTCATTTTCCGATACGAGCTGACTTGGTTGAAACTGATGGTAAGTGCTGTTAAATCCAAAACGGATAGTATTTTTAGGATTTAAGTAATAGCTGTAGTCTTGTTTTAAAGCATAGTCTCTGATACCTGCTTCAATTGTAAATTTATTCCCTGCCCTACCTATAATATATCCATAATAATAATCGCTGAATAAGAATGAAGTATTGGCAAAAAGTTTATCATTGAAAGTATGATTCCACCTTGCAGTAGCTGTATAATTTCCATAACTCAAACCAAAGTTACCGAATATAAAGTTATCTCTGCCTGCATATCCGGACACATAAATGCGATCTTTTTTACCAAATTTATAATTCAGTTTAAGATTAACATCCCAAAAACCCAAGGCCAAATCACCGAAGCGGTCGGGCTGTACAGCTTTCATTATCAGATCAAGGTAAGTTAAACGCCCTGAAGCTATAAATGAGCCCTTGTTTTTTACAATGGGTCCTTCTACTGTTAATCTGGAAGAAATTAAGCCTAAGCCCCCGGAAACAGCGAAATTTCTATTATTACCGTTCTTCATGTAAATATCTAAAACAGAAGAAGCCCTTCCACTATATTGTGCAGGAATTCCTCCTTTATATATAGTTAAGTCTTTCAGTGCATCCGAGTTAAAAACAGAAAAGAAACCTAAGAAGTGGGAAGGATTATAAACAGGTGCCTCATCCAATAAAATAAGATTTTGAGCAGGAGTTCCACCTCTTACAGTCAGCCCGGTACTTCCCTCGCTAACAGCACTGATACCTGGTAATAGTTGAATACTTTTTAAAATATCTTTTTCCCCCATAAATACTGGCAGGGTTTCCAATTTTTTAATATTTATTTTAGTAGTACCTACACCCGCATCCTGCATCATAACATCTTCCTTATCTGCTTTCACAAGAACTTCCTGCAATTCAGAAGATACTGGTTTTAATTCAAAATTAATTTCTTTTTTGTCATTTAAGTCAAATTCTTCAGTTTGTGTTGAATAACCAATATAACTGATTTCTATTTTATATTTTCCTTTTGGAATAGTTAAAGAATAAAAACCATAAATATTAGTAGTCACCCCGATACTTGATTCTTTTACAAATATAGAAGCACCTATTAAATCTTCTCCTGACTCTTTATCTTTTACATATCCGCTCATAGTAACCTTATCCTGGGCTTCAATTGAGCTTATGAAAGAAATTAATAATAAAATTATTGATAAATAGATTTTCATAATTAATTTTATAATGATTTAATTTTTTATATGTTTTAATAGTAATTTATTATTTTTTAATACAAATTTCTATTTTTTTATTAATTTATTATATGAAACATATCATATATTCTTCCGATACAAGATTTTGTAGCAAGTAGGCATCAATTTTATGTACATGGGTACAATTAATACAAAATATATTGAGTTTTGTTCTATATATTTTCAGTATTTAATTTAATATTTTTTTTTATTTTAAAATAAATAAATTTCCCACGTGGAACTTTTAATAATATCAGTATTTATAATCACGTTTAAACATTTCAAATTTCGTAGGTTCTTTTTTTGCCGGATAATAATTATTATTTCTATCGGTATCAGCAGTTTCTAAAAAAGGATCAAGCACAATTTCTATCAAATCTTTTTTGCTGACAAAAACTTTGGAAATTTTATCTGTTTGCATTTTCCAAATTTCAGCCGGTAATTTTAGTATCTCTGAAGTACCATCAGAATATTTCATTTCAATTATTATAGGCATTACCAGTCCCCCTATATTTGAGAAATGCACTTCATAATAATTATATTTATCCCCTATTAATTTTTTTTCTTCATCAGATAATTTATTCAAAAAAGTTTCTCCTTCTTTTATTTCTTTTTCTGTTACTCTATATTTATCTCTGTTATTATATTTATCTTTTAATTCAGGATATTTTTCCATCACAGTTTCCTTCACTGCTTTTTCTTTATTATTTCTTATATCAGAAATCGCATCATGATTTTTTTGATCCCATTTTTTTTGTATCATTTTTTCATTTTGAGGATCATAGCTATTTAATCTAAACCATTTTACTTTATCAATTGATATATCTACATGTTCTGTTGTATAGAACCATCCACGCCAAAACCAATCCAGGTCAATACCTGATGCATCTTCCATTGTTCTAAAAAAGTCTGCAGGTGATGGATGTTTAAATTTCCATCTGTTCGCATATTCTTTAAATGCATAATCAAAAAGTTCTCTACCCATAACAGTTTCCCGTAATATATTTAAAGCTGTAGCAGGCTTTCCATAAGCATTGTTTCCGAACTGTAATAAAGATTCTGAATTTGACATAATAGGAACTATATTTTTTTTATCACCCTTCATGTATTCTACTATATTTTGAGCAGGACCTCTTCTGTGTGGGAAGTCTCTCTCCCATTCACATTCTGTAAGATATTGTAAAAATGTATTCAAACCTTCGTCCATCCAAGTCCATTGTCTTTCATCAGAATTTACTATCATCGGGAAGTAGTTATGTCCTACCTCATGAATTATTACTCCAATCATTCTGTATTTTAATCTTTCAGAATAACTACCATCAGGTCTTGGTCTTCCAAAATTAAAGGAGATCATCGGGTATTCCATTCCTGTAAAATTAGCATGTGTTGATATTGCTGTCGGATAAGGATAATCAAAGGTGTATCTCGAATACACTTTCAATGTATGAACAATTGCTCTTGTTGAATATTTTTCCCACAAGGGGTTTCCTTCTTTTGGATAATAGGACATGGCCATTACAGTTCGTTCACCAAATGCTACACCTTGCGCATCCCATAAAAATTTTCGTGAACTACAAAAACCAAAGTCTCTTACATTTTCTGCTTTAAATACCCATGTCTTTTTTTCCTTTAATTTTTTACTTTCAATTTCTTTTGCTTCGGCTTCATTGATAATCATTACTGGATTTTCTGAGGTTTTTGATTCTTCCAGTCTTTTTAATTGTTCTTTACTGAGGACCTCTTTAGTGTTTTGTAATACTCCTGTTGCTCCAACTGTATGATCTGCGGGTACTGTTATTTCAACAGTAAAATCTCCAAAGGATAGTGTGAACTCTCCCCTACCTAAAAACTGTTTATTTTGCCATCCGTCCGTTTCATTATAGGCACACATTCTGGGATAAAATTGTGCAATATGATACATGTAATTATCTTCTTCAGGAAAATATTCATAGCCAGATCTTCCACCATAATTTCCACCATCATTAATATTATACCACCAATTAATATTAAATGTCAAATTTTCGTTAGGCTTTAATACTTCATCAAGTTCTATTCTCATCATAGTCTTTACGATAGTATAATTTAGTTTTTTGCCTTTTTTATTGGTGACTTCTTCTATCTTAAATCCCCCATCAAAATCATTATGCCATCTGGATTTTATTTCTTTGTAGCCCATTTTATTCCTGACATTGTCGGTGCTTATCTTATAGCTATCCGAGTTTTTGGATCTTACGTTTTGATCTAATTGCACCCATAAATAATTTAATTCATCTGGTGAGTTATTATAATAGGTGATGCTTTCCTCTCCTTTTATTTGTTGATTTTCATCATCTATTTCAATCTTCATGTCATAATCTGCTTTTTGTTGCCAATACTCATGTCCAGGTGCACCGGCAGCATTTCTGTAGTTCGAAGGGGTAGGCAACTCTTGATATAATTGTTTAAATTTAGTTGCTCCCTGCGTTTCGGTTTGTGCAGATATGCTATATATAATTAACATGCTTAATACTATTAATAGAATTTTCATTTCTTGTTTTTTGTTTTTAAACTTTAATAATTATTTCATTTTAAGGATACTAAATATCCCATCACTATTATTCAATACTAATTTAAAACTCACTAATATGATTATTAATAAAATTATAATATTCCAGTATTTTACTAATTTTTTATTCGCCCATAAAAGTACAAAATTTATAAGTAATACTATTAGAACTATAATTATTTGACCAATTTCTAACCCAATATTAAATGATAATAAGGAACTAAATATACTTTCATCGTTACTTAATATAAATCTCAAGTAATTTGAAAAACCCAAACCATGTATTAAGCCAAAAAAAGTAATAATAATAAATTCATTTTTTATATTATGTTCTACGTGGAACATATTTTTTGTAGATACTTTTTTGGCTTTTTCGATTCCAATTATTTTTTGTAGATTCATTATACTACTTATAATTATTGTGATTGGAATAAGAAATTCAGATGTTAAAGCACTGATTTTTATTATTTCAAATGTTGATAAAGCCAAGGCTATACTATGCCCTGCTGTAAAAGCTGTTACCAGAAATATAATTTTTTTAATATCTTTGAAGCTGTAAATACATGCGAAAGACATTATAAATAATATATGGTCATAAGCACTTAAATCTGTAATGTGGCTTAATCCTTGTTTTATGTAAAATATGTAATAATCCATTTTTTGTAGTTTACGTTTTTCTATTCTTTATTATTTATCTAACAATATTATGAAAGCATTACTTTTTATTTTACTCTCTTCTTTCTTGCTTTTTTCATCTTCCTCCTTCCACCCTATTTATGTATCTAGTACTGAAGTCGACTATAAAGCCAAAGATAAAAAGATTGAAATAGCAATTAAAATTTTTAGCGATGATTTGCAGGAAGCGATAACTAAAGAGAAGCAGAAACATGTAGAAATTGGTACTGATCGTGAACATAAAGACGCTACACAATTTATCATTGATTATCTAAAGACTAACTTCAAGTTTAAAGTTAATGGCAAAATGGTTGATTATAATTTTGTGCACAGGAAGCTTGTAAAAAAAGATTTTTTTGCAATGTGGATTATACTTGAAATTAATAAAGTTAAAAAGGTAAAATCTCTGGAACTTTTTAATAATATTCTTATCCCATTACATTCTACACAACAAAACATAGTCACTTTCAGATATAATGATACTCCTTTTAAGAAATTTACTACTTATAAAGGAAGTGAAAATGTTACTTTGTATTAGTGTCACTTATTGTTATGCTTATATGAAGACCAAAAAAAATGTTCCACGTGGAACATTTTTTTTGGTTTTCATGTTTTTATAAGTTTATTTATCGTTTCGAAATGTTCCACGTGGAACATTTCGAAACGATAATTTTTAATTATCATGTTGTTTTTGTTTACGCAAGTGTTGTCCCCTCTTGATTGATTGTTGATATAATTAGTTTTGTTTTTCCCGGTATTGTTGATTGTGATTTTATTAATGCGTCGCCTATGTTTTCTGCATCTATGCTGCTTTTGCATAGGGCAAAAATAGCAGGCCCTTTGCCTGTTATGTTGCAGCTTAAAGCATTACTTTTTAGTATAACTTCTTTTGTTTTTTTAAATCCGGGATAATGTTTTTCCCAGTGTTCTTCACCAAATGTTTCTTTTAGTGATCGTGAAATTAAGTCAAAGTCTGATGTGTATAACCCGTGTATAAGTGCTCCGGCATTTGCTATGTGTTGCATGTCAGGGGGAGTATTAACGGTGGTGTATTTTGTATTTGTTTTGGTTTTGTTGTTGTCTTTTCTTTGGTGTTGGTAATTTATTACAATATGAAGGGCTCTTGGAATGGGGATTCTGTGGAAGTCAGGTGCTGTTTGTTCTCGGATTAAGTTTAAGCCACCCATAAGGGAAGGGATAAGGCTGTTTGCTTTAATGTTTGGCTTTATTTCTGATAGCGCTTTCTTTATCAGAGGAATTAATTCATGTTTGCTGAGTTTTGTTCCGAATGCAGTGTTTGTTGCAACTGCACCTGCGCATGCGCATGCTACTGCTGAGCCTAAGCCCTTCCCCAGGGGTATTCTCTTTGTTATATTGAATTCAAGTCCCGATGAATTAGATAGTCCATATTCGTTGATAAGGAAATTTAAAACTTCTGTTGCTGCATTACCTGCAGAATTCTCTTTGGTGTTAAGGGGTATTTTGTTTTTGTTGTTGTAGATTGATGCTATGTGAATGCCGGGTTTGTTTGTGGTTCTTACTGTGATTTCGTCCTGAGGATTGTTTAGTGCTAATCCGAAAATACCTGATCCGCATCCAATGTTTGTTACTGTGGCAGGTGAGAGAATTTTAAAGTTATTTTTGAATTTCATGTATTTTTTTTAAATGTCAGGAAAAATAGCTTCTTTGGAGAATTAAAGTCTAAAGTTTTTATATTTTTGTTGCTTAGGATAATGTAGTATTTTAAATCTTTAGCAAATCTAAAATAAAAATATGATATCTCAACGACATTTGTTCTTAAATCATGTTGCTCAAACAAATGATGCTCCATTAGCACTCGAAATAGATAGGGCAGAAGGAGTGTATTTATTTGATGTTAACGGAAAAGAATATATTGATCTCATAGCAGGTATAGGGGTCAGTAGCTTGGGACATAATAATCCTGAAGTAATAAAAGCAATAAATCATCAAACTAATAAGTATTTACATACTCTTGTGTATGGTGAGTTTATTCTCTCTCCTCAGGTACAGTTAGCACAGTTGTTAGATGAGTTGTTGCCGGATAGTCTAAATTGTACCTATTTTGTAAATTCAGGAACAGAAGCTACTGAAGGTGCTCTTAAATTAGCTAAAAGGGTGACAGGTAGAAGAGGGATAGTATCTTGTAAAAAAGCTTACCACGGGACCACACATGGTGCAATGAGTCTGATGAGTGAATCTTTTTTTACAGCAGCATACAGGCCGCTTTTGCCTGGTGTGAAACATATAGAATTTAATGTTGAAGATGACCTGCAATTGATAGACAGTAATACCGCTTGTGTAATTATGGAAACAGTCAGAGCGGAAGTAGGCGTAATGTGTTCTGTGGATAACTATCTTCAGAAAGTAAGGAAACGTTGCGATGAAGTGGGTGCATTGATGATATTGGATGAAATTCAGGTGGGATGTGGAAGAACAGGGTCCATGTTTGCTTTCGAACAATATGATGTTGTCCCGGATATTTTGTTGTTAGCTAAGGCTTTTGGAGGAGGAATGCCGCTCGGCGCTTTTGTAGCCTCTAAAGAAATGATGAATGCCTTTACTAATAATCCTTATCTTGGGCATTTAACTACCTTTGGCGGGCACCCTGTCTCCTGTGCTGCCGGATTGGCTTCTCTGCGTATTTTGAACCGTGATAAGCATATAATACAGGATGTAAAAAAGAAGGCTGAAATGTTCAGAGAGTTGCTGCAACATAAAGCGGTTTTGGAGATAAGGAACAAAGGACTTATAATGGGCGTTCAATTTGAGTCTTATGATTTTGTTTATAAAGTTATCCACAAATGTTTGAAAAATGGTCTGATAACGGATTGGTTCCTCTTTAATGCCGAATCAATAAGGATTGCTCCCCCTCTTACGATTTCTGAGGAAGAAATTACCAAGGCTTGTACTATATTATTGGATGCCGTTGATAAAACTTGTTCTAATGAATGATTTAAATCCTGAATCTAATGATTCAGATAGCTTTTGGAAGTCTTTACAGTATAATCTGAATCTTCAAATAGGTTTGTTTGTGCTTGTTTGGCTTGGCTG
This sequence comes from uncultured Aureispira sp., assembly GCA_905480075.1. Taxonomy (GTDB): domain Bacteria; phylum Bacteroidota; class Bacteroidia; order Chitinophagales; family Saprospiraceae; genus Aureispira. The sequence continues at coordinate 12,741 of CAJQOX010000392.1, forward strand.
TTCTCTATTTGCTGCCTTTCTTACTAAAGGTATTGGTGCTGTTGCAGGGGTTACGGACTTTCAACTGTTGATAGACGGACTCAAGGAAGGCCTTTACTTCGAACATGTTAATACGCTTAAATTTGTCAGTATTATTGGCCACCTTTTTCAATACCTTGTTCCTGTTTTGTTGTTTAGCTGGCTCGTATACAAAAATAAAGCCCCAACAAGCTTATTTGCTAATAAAAAACCCAAATTGATTAACATTTTATTGTGTATTCTAATCCTTGTTGCCCTATTTCCCTTCATATCTTATTTGTACTACTGGAATACTATTCTGCTTCCTGATAGTTTAATATCTAAAGATACGTTGATTCTACAAAAAATAATGCTGGAAATGAATAGGCCTGCAGACCTCTGCCTTAACTTGTTTTTATTTGGATTTGTAGCAGGGATCGGAGAAGAGTTCTTCTTTAGGGGCGTTTTACAACGATTATTTACTGAATGGATTAAAAATATTCATTTTTCAGCTATTTTAACTGGTTTCTTCTTTTCTTTTATACATTTTCAACTGGAAGGCTTCTTACCTAGATTTATTTTAGGTGTTTTGTTTTGTTATTTGTTGGTATATACAGGTAATTTGTGGATAACTGTAGTTATCCACATATTATTTAATAGTGTTCAGGTGGTAATTCCTTATTTTTTTCCCGAAATTGCTGGAAGTGTGGATAAAGTTCAACAAATTTCGCCTTTTATTGCAGGTCTCAGTTTATTTGTTTTTATCGTTTTCTTCTCTATCTTTAGAAAATATAATTCCCGTTTTGATATAAAATATTATAATTAAATACATATGAGTTTAAAAACAAGAACCGCGACAGGTTTGACCTTTGGTGCTGTTATGATTTCAGGCTGTTATTACAGTACCCTAAGTTGTTCTCTCCTCTTTCTGCTTATTACACTACTTTGCCTTTGGGAATTAAGTGGTCATATACTCGTTCAGGACGGTAGTAAAATGGTAAATTCTTTAAGACGATTCAATTTTATGTTAATTGGTGCTTATTTTCCTCTTATTGTTTGCCTTAAATATACCTTTGGAATCGCTGAAGTGTTGTTTATTGTACCCCTCTTTCCATTTTTTGCTTTTTTGACGTTCTTATTCGAATTATTTGGAAAATCTGCGAAACCATTTGATAATCTGGGATTTATATTTCTGGGCCTTGTGTATATCGGACTACCTTTCTCTCTGCTTATATGGATTTGTAATGCAACAACAGAGCAATTTGCCGGGGTAGGAAATCAATTGGTACTTGCTGTCCTTTTTATGGTCTGGGCCTCTGATGTTTTTGCATACTTACTTGGTTCTCAAATTGGTAAAAATAAAATGTTTCCCAGGATATCTCCTAATAAAACATGGGAAGGTACTTTAAGTGGTGTGGCAGGTGCTATACTGACAGGCTATTTATGTTCCCTGCTATTTTATGAAATGACCTTTACGCTGCCTTTTTGGATAGGACTCGCTTGTATATGTACGGTTTTTGGTATTCTCGGAGATCTTGTAGAATCCATGCTCAAAAGAAGTTTGGGGATCAAGGATTCAGGAACCTTGTTGCCTGGTCATGGTGGATTTCTAGATAGATTCGATGCCTTTATTTTTGTAATACCTTTTGTTTTTACTTATTTAATATTTTTCTTGTATCTGTAGCTTATTATTAGTCGTCAAGACTTTCTGATTCTACGTTTACAAAACTTTTTGGTACCAGATTCCGACGTGAAAAATTACACCATTTACAGCTATCTCTGCCACAACCATCTTCGAATTCATGGTTCATAATGCTTCTATAGCTCTTTTTTATCATCTCCTCTACTCTTTCAACTTCCTTTTTTGTAATTTCTATTACTTTCTGTACATAATTGCCGGCATCGTCTTTACTGAAATAGTCTATCTCTGCTGTTACTACTTTGTATGGATTGACTCCGGAGTTCTCGAACAGTATTTTGTAAAAAATCAATTGTCGCCAATAGCTGCCTCCTGTTGAACCTGCTTTTTTTGCCACCACAAGATGTTTCTTATTGGGTTTTCCTGTTTTGTAATCTACCAAATGTATGCTCTTGCCATCTCTGCCGGATTTAATCTCTATTTTATCTATCGTTCCTGTCAAAGGAATCCCTTCAAATGCACTGTTATGTATTACTTTTTCTGTTAATATTTCATATTTATTTAGATTGTCTTGCCATTGCTTTTTTCTGATACTATAATAATTTTCCATCATAATTTTTCCTTTTATGATTTGCTCATTATAGCTCTCTTTCGTTAAATTTATTCTCTGTTTTCCCATCTCACTAATGAAGCAATCTATAACTACTTCATTTTCAGGCAATTGCTTATCTGTTCTTGCCGCATTACTAAATACACGGTTCAATGTGTTGTGTACTGCTGTTCCATAGGCAGCCTCATCACTCGACGTTCGTGGTAAACGCAGAACATGCTCAAAATAAAAACTCAAGGGACAGTATATATAGCTGTTCATTGCAGAAATACTCAGTTTAAAGCCCTCTAACAGGAAATTTATCGTTGACCGGTCTTTTATCGGCAATCGAATTTCACCGTCTGCTTCAGCAAGTAATAACATCTGCCATTCATCTGTAAGTTCTGCCTGCCTGTCAATAAATATTAAATTTTCCTCCTCTCCATAAAGTAGTTCATCAACAAAGGTTGAGCGTGGCTTTACTTTGTTTTTAATGTTTTTCTTGAAATAGGATATCTCCAATGCTTTTTTTGCCCTTGTCATCGCTACATAAAACAATCTTCGCTTTGCCTCTCCTTCATCACTGTCATTCGAAAAAGTCAATGTTTCAGGATAATGAAATTTACCCCGGTTTTGTCTTGAAGAACCCCACATATCCTCATTCGCATTGATAATAAATACATACTCAAATTCAAGCCCCTTGGCAGAATGCGCCGTCACAAGGTTCACTCCGTTTTCAGAAGAGTGGATCTGAAACAAACCCAGCGATATCCGGTTAGATTCCATCAAATCCAGCATTTTGAGCAATTCCTTAAGCCGTATTCTTTCGTTTCGGTCCGATTCCTCAACAATAAAATTAAATAATGTGTTCAATACCTGTATAAGCCATACATTATTTTCATTTTTTGCCGCAAATAATATCAATCCACTCTTGTTAATTATCCACTCAAAGAACTTCGGAAGGCTCAATGAACTGTATTTGTGTATACTCTCATCAAGAAATTTTGAAAAATTGATAAATTTATCAATTTCATCTAATCCGATACCCTCCAATAATGCATAATCCCGGATTATATCTCGCCACTTAGGTAATTCTTCATATTCATTGTTTCTTAAAAGATGTGTCCTTCTTTTTGACATCCATGCACTTAATTTAGATACATCAGAGGCGGTAAATCCCAGAAAATTATAATGTAAAAATTCAAAAAATATTGACTCATTACTATAGGCACTTTCATATTCGCCGGAAATGTAGGACATTAGTTTCCGAAGGTTATGTATCAGAGGTAACTCCAATATGTTCGTCCTACGTTTGGTCTGATAGCTAATACCACGTTTTTCCATTAAATTTATCAAATTCCTGGCCTGCTTGTGCTTCGCAAAAATTATGGCAATGTCTTTAAGTAATACTCCTTCCGATACTAATTGTTCTATCCTTTGTATAATCGCTAACTCTTCTTGTACCTGATTCGGATAAGCAATGATTTTTACCGGAATGTTTAATCCGGAATATTTTTGGTTTCTACCAATCATTACTTTCTCTGTTTCCAGGCCTTCTATCTTGTTAATTATACGTATTGTATTGTTTTTGATAAGTTTTCCCGAAAGATCCAATATGTTTTGTGTAGACCGGTAATTCTCTTCCAGTAATACCAACAACAGATTTTTTTTGTATTTATCATACAAATCGGTCATGTTCCTGATTCTTGCACCCTGAAATTCATATATCGACTGATCATCATCACCCACTATGAACAAATTTGGATTGTCTCCCCAATAGGATGCCAATTGTTCTACTATTTTACTCTGAGATCCGTTCGTGTCCTGAAATTCATCAACCAATAAATATAAATATTGTTCCTGATACAAACGCAATAGGTTTTCTTCTTCCTCAAAGGCCTTTATTACCCATAATATCATGTCTTCAAAATCGTAGTACTGTCGATCTCTAAGGGCTTGATTATATTCTGCAAAAAGTGGTATAGAATGGGTCAACAAACTTATTCTTTTTGTTTTTTCTGCTATTGCCCCTTCTTTAAGATCTCCTTTTTTATACTTGCCGGAATTCCTTTTATAACGCATATCTTCCCTGTCAGGAAGTTCCTCTATATATTGTGAAATCTTCTCTATCAATAAACTTTCTGTCCATTTTTCCATCTTCATTCGCTGAAATAAATCCATCAGATGACGTTCGTAAAAATACAAGTCATAACTGTTTTGTCGTAACGGACTATCTCTGTCAAGTTTATCTATAAGCTCTCTAATAATCTGTATTCTCTCTAATTCTGAAACGGATTCAAGCTCATGACGTCCGAATAATTCAGCATTATCCTGTATTACCTTATTGCAAAATGAATGAAATGTATAGATATGTACCTTGTGCGCATCTGTTCCGATAAATTCAATCAATCGTTCTCGCATAGCATTTACCGCTGCATCAGTAAAGGTCAGGCATAAAACGTTATGTGCTTGGGCATCCGTCTGCATCAATATCTGACCTATTCGAGCGGTTAAGATATGTGTCTTGCCTGTCCCCGGCCCTGCAATAGCTATTACAGGACCTTCTGTGTTTGTAACTGCCTGATTCTGACTGGAATTAAGCTTTTTTATGGCTTCTGTAAACTTTTTTTTCCTTTTCTTTTTTCCCATATCTCTTAATATCAAAATATTTTCCTTTTCCCCTCGTTTTTTTTCAGTTTTTTCAATTAATAATTCAAAATTATCTAAAAAATTCTAAACAAAACCATAATCTTAACTTTCTGTTCATTATTTGATGCCCGGTATTTAAAAATAAAATTAACTTTGATGAACGATCATTTACTATGAGTATTAAAAATATACTGAAAAAGTTTAAACGGTTATCCTTTTTCGATACTTTCAAACACGCTTCTACCTATTTTTCCGGAACGATTCTCATTCACGGCCTCGGAGTTATTACCCTGCCCGTATTTACAGCTTTACTGACTACAGAAGAATATGGTATCATCAATGTCTTTACTTCTTATATAAGTGTTTTGATTATATTACTCTCCTTTTATATACATGGTGCAATCAGCAGATATTATTTTGAAAAGGATAAAGATGATTTTTCCGCTTTTCTGGGCTCGTCATTCCTCTTTTGTAACATTTCTTTTATAACACTTGGATATTTTGTTTTTTTATTCAGAATTGAACTGGCAAAAATAATCAATCTGCCCTCAGAATTGATTTTTTGTATGATTTTAATGTCTTACCTGACTGTTTGTTACTATTTCTTTCAACAGGTTATGATTGCTACAAAGCAAAGTAAAAAGTATACTTTTACTGAGGTAACCTGGCAGTATCTGAAGTTTCTCATTACAGTCTGTGGTCTTTTGTATTTGTCTGACACTTATTTTATGTACAATAATGTCAATCATTCCTATACTTTTATGGGAAAAATTATTGGTGAAATAATTGCATCAGTATTTATTGTAGCCTATACTACTAAAGTCCTTTTCAGATATCTGTCTTTTTCCGGGATGAAAACCGATCATATCAAATATGCCCTGTCTTATTCTATTCCCCTTATTCCTTTTGCTCTCAGTAGTTTTATACTCACTTCTTTCGATCAGTGGTATATCAATTCTGCCGTGGGGCAGGCAGAGGCCGGACAATATGCTTTCGCCTATAAAATTGGCGTCCTCTTTCTTGGCCTCATAACTGCTCTGCTCAATGGTTCTCAACCTGAGTACTTTAAATTCATGAACGATAAACATTATGCTAAAGTAAGTGAACAGGTAAATAGTGTTGCTAAATTATTGATGCTCGGAGCTGGGTTTATTATCCTTTTTGCCGTAGATGTTGGTACTTTACTCTCTTCCAAAAAAAT
>CAJQOX010000393.1 GCA_905480075.1 uncultured Aureispira sp.
TTATGTTGTTTGAATTATGAATTATGAATTATGGAGATGTTTAACGAAAGGGTGACCTTTTGGAAAGGTAGGGCTTTTGGAGAGGTGGACCTTTTGGAACGATGATCAGGTATAAATAGAAAAATTATGGTAGATATAACACATAAATCAAGTACTTTAAGAATTGCTGAGGCACAGGCTACTGTAACAGTCAGCAGACAGGAGACGATTGATGCTATTATCAATAAGACGGTCCCTAAGGGCGATGTTTTTGAGATGGCGAAGGTAGCCGGATTGTTTGGTGTAAAGCGCACCTCCGACCTGATACCTGACTGCCATCCTTTGCCGATAGAATACACCCACATAAGCTATGAGATCGAGGGATTGAATATTTACATCAATATCGTTGTCAAGACCATATACAAAACCGGGGTGGAAGTAGAAGCAATGCATGGTGCCTCATTAGTGGCATTGACCATGTATGACATGTTGAAGCCCATAGACAAGGGCATAGAGATAAACAATATCAAATTATTGAAAAAACGGGGTGGAAAATCCGATTATAAAGGCAAATACCCCCGGGGATTGCGTGCCGGCGTGATTGTCTGTTCCGATTCGATTTCTGCAGGAAAAAAGAAAGACAAGGCCGGGAAGGCGATTGTTGAGAAATTAAAATCCTGTGAGGTAGAGATTTCTGAATACAGAATTATTGCCGATGAGGTAGTGGAAATTCAGCAACAGGTCAATAAGTTGTATAATGAAGGCATTGATTTGATTATCTTTACCGGAGGGACCGGCTTATCGGCCAGGGATGTTACTCCTGAAGCGGTGATTCCTTTACTTGACCGCGAAATTCCCGGAATTATGGAGGCTGTACGCAGTTACGGACAGGAAAGGACGCCTTATGCGATGTTATCGCGTTCGGTAGCCGGCACAAAGGGAGATTCCTTAATATTGACCTTACCGGGTTCTACTAAGGGAGCAAGTGAAAGTATGGATGCCTTATTTCCGGCTTTGTTGCATATTTTTGGAATTATTAAGGGTGGTGGGCACTAAAATTTGAATTATGAAGTATGAATTATGAGGTGTGAATTATGAAGTATGAGGTATGAGGTATGAAGCATGGTGTTTGAATGGAGCTTTTCCTTGATCTTGCTAAGTGTAGCTTTTTTTGGGCGTCCGGGCGCTACGTTGCGCAGCTCGCTGTCGCTCGGCCCTGCGGTCTGCTGCCTGCGGCATCACTACTTCACATCGCTGACGCAAAGATTGATTGATTATTTGATGGATTAAGGATGTGTTTTTAAAATTTAATAATTATAGTACAACTGTGATGATTTTAAAGTGGTACCTTTTGGAAAGGTGGGGCTTTTGGAAATGCGGAACTTTTAAAAAAAATATTATGCTTTGGAATTATACGATATTAATTTTGTGTATACTTTTAATCTTCCGGTGGTGGCAGATGAAGCAATCTATCCGTAAGGGAAAATATGATTACCGGTATTATGAAGAGGGGCCTTATGGAGAGAAGAAGCGAAACGAAAGTATTATGGATAAAATAAAAAAGATATTTAAAAGATAGGTTGATGAACAGATTACTATTATTATTGATTTTATCATTGTATTTCGGTAGTTGTGTTATTCCTGAAGAACAAATTAACGGAAACTACACAGAAGGTATATTTGTAGTAAATGAAGGAGTTTTCGGACAGACTTCGGGCACAGTAACACATATTAACAAAGACAATAACAGCGTCACTCAGAAGATATTCAGGAAAGTCAATAACAGAGATTTGGGGGATGTAGTACAATCTATGAGTTTTCATAATAATCTGGCCTACATTGTTGTCAACAATTCCAATAAGATAGAAGTAGCTGATGCAAACAGCTTCGAAGAAAAGGCACAGATTACAGGATTGAAATTACCCAGGTATTTTGTGGCTGTTTCTGACAGCAAAGCATATGTCAGTGAATGGGGCCTTGATGGACTAAGCGGACAAATCAGCGTAATTGACCTTACAAACAACACAGTTAGTTCTACAATAACAGTAGGAACCGGACCCGAACAGATGCACCTTAAAGGAGATAAACTATATATTTCTCATATTGGAGGCTATTCCGACAACAACATAATAAGTGTAATTGATATCAATACAGATTTAGTTGAGACCACATTCACGGCAGCTGACCGCCCGGGTGGAATCATTGAAGACCTGAACGAAAATCTGTGGGTAGCCTGCAGCGGCAAAATAGTATACAGCAATTACCCTTTGATAGACAGTGCTGCAAGTAGCGAAAGCCTGTTAATCAGAATATCATCCAATCATATAATCGACACCATACAATATTTTGGCAAAGGAAACCCTGTTTCTCTTCTTAATATTAATAAAAATAACAATCTTCTTTATTTTTACAAAAACAATAAAGTGATAGAATACAATATAGCAACCGAGCAGGAAAGGGAACTCTTCAGCGGAAACTTCTACGGTTTAAATTATAATGAGGCAGATAATTATATCTATACAACTACATCAAGTGGTATTGATGCAGCATGGGGAAAGCGATACAGTTCAGATGGCGCTATAGTCGACTCTTTTCAGGTCGGGGTATTTTCCAACGGCTATATTTTCAAATAATCAAAATTGTTAACGCCATAGACCAGGTTTATATTTTTTCCTGTTATTATGTATAGAAGATTTTGTAGCATCCGGAGTATATTTTATACCAAGGGTAATGCCCGACATAAGAAAAGTAGTATGTTCTCTTTGCAGGAAAGTTGCTTTACCATAGACATCCTCCACTTCAATTTGTTCAGAAGGAAAATATTTAGGTGCATCTTCCGCATCTATATTTGAGATAGAAGACTCTAAATGCAGGAGAAAAAGTAGTGCAAAATGATCATTAATTCTGATTTTGGCACCAATATCAGCCATTAGACCAAAGACAAACTGATTAAATATAGTTTGTTTATTTCCATTTCCATCCTTAACATTTCTATAATTTATTTCAACATCCTTTACAGAAGCGGTAATAGGATAAGATTCCGTACTGTTTGCAGTCAATAACATATCAACATTGGCACCAAAACGTGCATAATAAGTTACCCTTGCCTGTGGGTCACCTGAAAGACGAAACAAAATCGGCAGCCTAAGATAAGACAACCTTCTGTTTTTGGTATGTTGCAATTTATCAATTTCATTAATACTGCTGATCTTAATATAATTCTGTTGGGAATAAACAAAGGCTAAGCCTGTAGCGAGGCCAAAATTGTCTGTAAAATTATAGCCAACAGTAAGACCTGCACTACCACCAAAAGAGGGCAAGCACCTGTCCGTATCAGATAAAGCCTTATCGTTATTATTTATAATCCAGGAAAAGTTTGGTGAAATAAAGGCAGAATATTCTACCCCTTTTTGTGCAAAAAGAAGATTTGCTGATATAAATAATATTAAGATGATGAAAACAGATAGTCTCATAGTGTATTTTTATAAATAGATTCTTTATTAAAACATAATATTACAAAAGTTGTTTAATTAAAGAACGTTATCAAATACACAAATGTGTCATTATCAATAAAAAAGGAAATGTCAATTAACCCAAAACCCTAACTGCCAAACACTTACAATAACATTTTCTCACAAAAAACAAATAAAGACAAAAATGCGGCCAATGAAAATAAATTCATTGGCCGCATTAGATTAAATACAAAGAATCAATATAAAAAATTAATCCACTGGTATAGTATAGCAAAACCCAAATGTCAAACCACCGAAAACATTAAATGTCTGAGCTCTTTGTGTAATTCCTGACAAATCCTCATCTTTATAATTGGGGAAGGTAGCAGCAAAAGGTGTTAAATCTGTAACTGTTTTGGATAAATCGCTCACATTGGTTGAAGAATAAACATCACCTCTTATATTATTCGCATAACTGGCAGCACCCGTTGCCTCAGGATTGGTCAGTGTAGTTTCCAAATGCAGTGTAATAATCATTTTAAAGTTATCAGCCAACCTGATCTGTCCTCCTATATCCAGATTCATTCCTAAAACAAAACTTTCATAGATAGCTCCCTGTCCACCCGTTTTAGATGAAGATACACCACCATTGGAAGATGACCATAAATCAGTTTGTTTGTTAACATCTATCCCAAGAGGGTTTTCAGCAATAGTAGCGTCATATACAGAATATCCAACAAAACGATCATCTTTATATCTGGCACTGGTCAGAAAGTTGAAAGTAGGACCGAAACGAAAGAAAAATCCGCCACCTTCATCAGCACCGCTTCCACCGATCTGAAGCATCAAAGGTATTCTTACATATCCTAAAGTTCTGGAAAATTTTTTGTTGTGATTTTTATCCGTTACTTTAGCTCCTAATACTGTAACTACATCTCTTTCATGCACAAAGCCAGCTTTATGACTATGAAACCCTATACCCGTTACCAAACTTAATTTATCATTAAATCCGTAACCTACTTTAAAACCAAAGTCATAAGAAAAAGAAGCAGTGGCATCAAGGTCTCTACCTCTGTCAAAATCTTCATCATTTATAGCAAGGGATGCACCAGGTGTAAAATCCAAAGATAATACAACCCCTTTTTGAGCGTTAATAAATGATGTTGTGAATAAAGCAACTAGTAAAAAAGTTAATTTTCTCATATCTGTATTGTTTTTATAAAATTAGCGTGTTTAAAAGGTTACCAAAGTTAAAATTTTTTTTGATTTTCAGGCACATTGGATAGTTTTTTTTATGTCAATTCTTCAATATTTAACTAAATCTATTAATACGAAAGCACTAAAATCCACAAATTCCTACCACCTGATCAGCAAAGCTACCAAATACTCAAAAGGTATTAAAAAGATAGTTTAAGCATACATTTTGCTTTATATTTGAACAAAGAAAAAATGATAAATCCTAATCATTAATTGTTCCTTGATGAAAAAAACAAAATTAATATATATGATCCTGACAATACTTTTATTGATAATAATGTCGGGGGCCGTGGAAAACGAAAAAAGTCTGTGGGGCTGCATTGAAACAGAAGACGAACTCAGTA
>CAJQOX010000394.1 GCA_905480075.1 uncultured Aureispira sp.
TATATCTTCCACATTTTAAAAAAGTAATTCAGGAAGGGAATTCAGCATCGGTAATGAGTTCCTATAATAAGGTCAGAGGTGATTATTGTGGTGAAAACAAATACCTTCTTACCAATATATTGAGAAAGGAATGGGGTTTTGAAGGCTTTGTAAGTACCGATTGGGTATGGGGTTTGTATGATGCTGCCAAAGGCATAAACGCTGGTTTGGATATTGAAATGCCTGTAAAGAACAAATATCGCCTCAGCAAGATTAAAAAGATGTTGAAAAATGATGAGATAGATGAAACAAAAATAGATGAATCTGTTCTGCGCATTTTAAATACCCGGTTAAAATATGCTTTGGCAGAAGACAGTATAGAATACACAAAAGATCTTAAGGCTGCAGCAGCACATATACAACTATCACAAAAAGTTGCAGAGGAATCAATGGTGCTGCTAAAAAATGAAGGAGTACTTCCCTTCAATATAAAAAAAGGAGACAAGACTGCTGTAATCGGCCGATTGGCGGATGTGGTAAATACCGGCGATCATGGCAGCAGCAGTGTCCGGAATAAAGAAGTCGTCACCGCTTTTGAAGGAATAGAATCCTATTGTAAGAAAAGAGGTTCGGTGGCCGTTCACAATAATTTCAAGAATCCTGAAAAAGCAGCAGAACTGGCAAAAAATAGTGACCGGGTTGTATTGATAGTGGGATATGACTATAAAGATGAGGGGGAATATTTGATAAACAAGGCAAAAACCGAGGACTTAAATCTCAGACATGCCAACAAAAAAGGCAAAGGGGGTGACCGGCAAAAACTCAGTCTGAGTAAATATGATTTACAAATGATTAAAAAATTATCAACATTAAACAAAAATACCGTGCTGGTATATGCAGGAGGTTCTGCTATTCTAACCGAGTCATGGCAGGCCAATGTCCACAGTCTTCTATTTAGTTGGTATGCCGGCATGCGGGGAGGCACTGCCCTGGCAAATATACTTTTCGGCGACGTAAGCCCAAGTGGAAAGCTTCCATTTACAATATTCAAAAAAGAAGCGGAATACCCTTTATTCAGCCCTAGCAATGATACGGTATTCTATGGTTATTATCATGGATACACTTTAGCCGACAAAAAAGGCATTTCCCCCTCCTACCCTTTTGGTTTTGGCTTGAGTTATACTGATTTTGAACTATCCAATCTGAGACTTTCAAGTACAGAGATAAACAAAAATGACACTTTAAAACTAAGAATAGAATTACAGAACAGGGGACAATCAGCAGGGTCGGAAGTTTGTCAGGTTTACATAGGATTTAGTAAATCATCAATTGACCGGCCACTTAAATTATTACGTGCCTTTAAAAAAGTATATCTGGAGGAAGGAGAAAAAGAACTAATACAATTTGAGATACTCCCCGAAGACCTTGCTTTTTGGAATTCAGAAAAAAATGTCTGGGAGATAGAAGAGATGGAATATGAGATTTATGTAGGCAATTCATCGGATGAAGATGATTTGACCAAAGGAACTTTTATAATCAAATGATTCAATCAGAAAATCTGAATTCATCAATGAATCCTGAATAATTTGTTTAAATTTAGAAAAATATAAGCCAAATCAGAAATAAATGAACAAGCGCCGTTTTCTAAAAAACATACTTGTATTGGGATTAGGTGCAGGTATCCTGCCAAATGCAATAGCAAAAAGCTATCGACAAATAGAAAAAATGACCTCAGAAGAAGCAGCAACCTATGATGAGTTCTGGGAACTTATACGTAAAAAATACCACCTTAAAACTGAATACATCAACCTGGAGAATGGGTATTATTGCATCATGCCGGAGGAAATACTCGAGTCACAGATAAGGCATCTGCGGGAATTGAACTCAGAAGGTTCCTATTATAAGCGAAAAAATTATGAGACCGAAAAGAAGGCAATAATCAAAAGACTGGCAAAGCATGCCCACTGTGGAGAAGACGAATTGGTCATCACGAGGAATACCACGGAGTCGCTGGACCTTGTTATAGGAGGATTGGATTGGAAAAAGGGAGATGAGGCAATCATGGCCCTAGAGGATTACGGCGCGATGTTGAATCATTTCCGTTTGCAGGCTGAACGTCATGGAGTCGTGAACAAAACAATCTCTGTCCCTTTGAATCCTGAAAACGATGAAGAGGTCGTCAAAGTATACGAAGAAGCAATAACAGACAAAACAAGATTGATAATGGTTTGTCACATGATAAATATTACCGGTCATATCCTCCCCGTAAGAAAAATATGCGACATGGCCCACCGATACGGAGTGGAAGTAATGGTAGATGGTGCACATAGTTTTGCGCAAATCCCCACCTCTATGAAGGAATTAGGCTGTGATTATTTTGGAACTAGTCTTCACAAGTGGCTGAGCTCCCCTTTGGGATGTGGGTTTTTATATATTAAAAAAGAAAAAATAGCCGGATTGTGGCCCTTATTTGCTGAAGACAAGATGGAAAAGAGCAATATATACCGGCTGAACCATACAGGAACAAGGCCTGTTCACAGTATGCAGGGCATCAATGCAGCGTTGGATTTTTATGAATGGCTGGGAGCCGAGCGGAAGGAAAAGCGCCTGCGGTATTTACAGAACTATTGGACAGATAAAGTCAGGGGTATAAAAAAAATAACGCTGAACACACCGGAAGATAAGAAGCGATCCTGTGGAATTGCCAATGTGGCAGTAGCAGGTTACACTCCTGAGGAACTGGCAGAAATTCTTTTTGAAAAATATACTATATGGACCGTTGCCATAAACCGTCCTACTGTCAAAGGCTGTAGAATTACGCTGAACATATATACAAGTACAGAAGAACTGGATAATTTGGTCAAAGCACTCAAAGAACTTACAAAAATAAGATAAACAGATGGAGAAGGACAACAAAAAACTAATCAATGCCTGGTCTTCCTATGACTGGGCAAATTCAGTATACAATCTGATCATCACCACGGCAATATTCCCCATCTATTACAGTGATGTTACCGAGAAAGCCTTCGGAGGCAAAATAGTTGAATTTTTCGGTATTTCGATAGATAGTTCGGTCCTGTTCACCTATGGAATAAGTTTTTCCTTTCTTGTAGTAGTCCTCTGTTCCCCCATCTTATCCGGCATAGCCGACTATACCGGAAGTAAGAAGCGTTTTATGCAATTTTTTACCTACCTCGGTTCATTTGCCTGTATGGGCTTATATTTCTTTGATGGAATTAATGTGGAATATGGAATCACCTGTTCAGTACTTGCGAGTATAGGTTATGCCGGTTCTCTGGTTTTTTATAATGGTTTTTTACCCGAAGTAGCAAGTCCTGAACGAATGGACAATGTAAGTGCACGAGGCTTCACCTTTGGTTATATAGGGAGTGTGATATTATTAATAATAAGTCTGATCATCATAATGAAACCCGGCATATTCGGCTTTGCCGATTCAATAACAGCGACCAAAAGTTGTTTTTTAATGGTAGGTATCTGGTGGATATCATTTGCACAGATAGCCTTTTACTATCTGCAGGACCGTAAGAGCGGTAATAAATTGAACAAAAATATATTGGGTAAAGGAATCAATGAATTAAAAAAGGTATATACGTCTATTAAAGGCCGGCCTGTAATGAAAAGATATTTATTCTCATTTTTCTTTTACAGTATGGGCGTCTTAACCGTAATGCTTCTTGCACCGCTATTTGGCAGTACAGAAGTAGGAGTAGGAACAGAAGAGATGATTATAGTAGTCTTGATATTACAGATATTGGCTATATTCGGTGCCTACTTTTTTGTTTGGGTATCTCAAAAAAAGGGCAGTCGTTTCTCTATAAGTATGATATTGGTGATATGGATAATGATATGTATAACCTGTTATTTTCTAAAGGTTAAGGTTGGATTTTATGTATTGGCCGGGTTATTGGGTTTTGGGATGGGCGGCGTGCAATCTATATCGAGGTCAACCTATTCAAGGCTGATTCCAAAAGCCACTAAGGATACTGCCTCCTATTTTAGTTTTTATGATATTACCGAGAAGCTGGCAATAGTAATCGGAACCTTTAGTTATGGTATCATCAATCAATTCACCGGTTCAATGCGAAACAGCATGTTATTTATGAGTCTATTTTTTATTATAGGACTATTAATTTTGCAGTGGACAGATTTAGAATCTGAGATGCAAAAAATAAGTACAGAGGAAGCCTTAGACAATCCCTGGGATGACATAATAGAGGATGTACTGGACAGTTAGGAAAAACTACTTTCAGCCCGCATAAAAATCATGCAGGCTGAGAGAGAGAGAGTTAAAACAATATATATTAGCTTCTCGATATAGTTTTCTCCAGTAATTTTTGAATCATTTTGCGTTCACGCGGATTTCGGGCATTCATATATTCAGCCTGACATCTGATTTCCTGCGGAATTTCTGGTCTGTGTTTTCTATATTTCCGGTATTCCACATTAGGTTTGGTTTCGTATTCTTTCCAGTTTGTACTGTTAAAGATACCGATTTTGGAGAAGAGGACAACCCAACCAATAATAATATGACTACTAAATATAAGGACAACGCCTAAAATTTTAGTCATCAAGAATATGGAACTGTTATCCACGGTAGAAATTGGTTCTGCTGTAATAAGAAGATATTCTACCATTGTAAGAACGAGGGTAAGCAGAACAATAATAGAAATACGTTTACTGTAGGAATTAATGTTTTTCATTTGTGATTGTTTTGGGACAATTTATCTAATAGAGGGAATAAGATAGTAAAATAGTGTTAGCAACAACTTAAGGTCATGTATTCAGAATAATAGTTTAATGATTGGGAAATATACAATACAAATACTTACACCAGTACTATATCTTTAAACGTAAGTTACGAAAAAAGGTTGTTAAACGAAACTAAAAATCGAAATATTTTAACATATTTTTTTTGAAATAAAAGAAATGACCACCTGACAGTCAGGTAGTCATATCAAAAACAACAAAAAACCATACAATTTTAATCGATTTCCTCAACAGTATCATCCTGTCCATTCTCAGAAACAATACTGAGTACCTTTTCCAGTTTAGTACCTTTTACCAGATTAGCAAAGACATCGACTACAGATTTGCCCCCAATAATAGAGAGCGGCGCCATCGTTTCAGCCATTTTTTCAGCGAGAGCTAGCAAAATGCAGTAAAATCCAGTAAAACACAAAAGGCAGAATTCCTACTTTGTTTATATATTAGACTAAGTATACTGAATAATAGTTCCCCTAAATCAAAAAAAGCAACCCGGAGGTTACTTTTTAATCACAAATTTGATATTGAAAGGAAGAAATAGAAATTCAACCTAATTTTATTCGGGGTTTATTATTTTCATTGATATTGGAATGAACTTTAATTTTACCATTGGGCGTGATG
>CAJQOX010000395.1 GCA_905480075.1 uncultured Aureispira sp.
TTTTTGAAAACGCCATCTTCGACTCCAAAAGACCACCTGTTATAAATCAGTTGAAGCGGCACATAGCCTCTTGGCGGCCATGCTACAAAGCCATCTCTTGTATCGCTGTTGCGGGGGCAGCTGTAATCAGGAAAAACTGCAAGAGCCGTACCGCTGAGGGTGGCACCTATCCCCATTTTATTGGCATTCGGGTTTATTATCCACCTTCTGTGTCCTACGCTGTAATTGTCCACACCAAAATCATCCATATACATAGAAATATGTCCGAGAGGATAGTCGATGCTTCCCAAAGACAGATTGGAGTATCCGCAGGCAGCGGCTCCTTCGGGAACATAGCATTTCCAGTCGGCCGGCGGGTGGTGATTGATAGTAGAATTGGCCTTTGACATCATGGCACATTTCTGGCAATTTTCATTCAGTTTATCATCAAAATAGACATTTTCGGAAAGCCCGCACATACGTCGGAAAAATTTTATATGTGTAAGGAATTTAGCCTTTGCCTCCTTGCTGATTGTTCCGGCATTACAATCAGAAGACTTTCCTGACCAGCCCAGATTTTCAAGGGTCACTGCATTATTTTTTAGATTATTTTCAAAATCCTGCATCACCTCTGTTTTTGAAAAGGGAACAGGTTCTTTTCTCCTATCTATAACCGTACTTTTGTTCAATCTGAGAAATTTTTCGTAAAATCGCGTCTTTTCAGGAAGCAGCAAAACGGCATCATGCAAGGAATCCACTTTATTTTCTGCAGCACGTTTTTCTTCCCAGACTTTCTTATTTTCCTCATAGACTTTCTGAAGAGAGTCAGAGAGTATCCATTCCCTTTCGGCCTGACTACTCCCTTTCCAAAGTAGCTGTACGTTAATAATTGTATAAGGCTGCCCCATTTCCCTTGCCCTTACCACCTGAAAGTCAGGCCTGTACTTTACACTCATAGAATAGGCATCTTCAAAGGGAACCATCATTGATGTACGGCCTTTGGAGTCCGTAATTGCTATATAGCTAGTATCACGGTGTATACCTTTTGCCCACAGGGTTTCACCGGCGAGAGGGCTGCCTCCGGGTTTCTGATACAAAAAATTGATGACAGCAAAACGGTAGATATAGGAATTATAATCGGAAGTCACATAGGGGAAGTCTCCGATTTTAAGCTTTTTATGATTTTTGTGACCTTGACAATAAATAGTATAGGTATCATCGAAAGGCAGTTTTACCTTGGCATAGCCCTTTGATAGATTGGCGGTGTAGGTAGTGCCTCTTTTTTCACCGATCATTTTTATCTTTCCGGTATATCCGCTGTGGTCTGTATTTTTGATTCTTATTTTAGCAAAAGCGAAGGTATCTTCCGGTCCCAGTTGAGCATTGGAAAGGAAAGGTAAAAGGATTAAACAAATTAAAAGCATTAAAATCTTAATCATAAGAATTCATTTTACAAATCATTAAATTTTTATAATAATTATTATTAAACTGATTACTTTCAGTATAAAAACAATAAATAAACAAATCAAATTTAAACCCTCCGGTTTCATGAATTAGCAGTAAAAAACAAAAAAAAACTGTTCAACCCTGTAACTATTTAATTTCTCAGTATTAAGAAAGTATTAAAAAAGAAGAAAAGAAGAACTTAACTCAAATAATCAACGTAAAAAATTAATAGTTATTATTTTTTTGTAAGCATGCACCAAAAACTTAAATGCGGGCATCTTTTAGGATACAACCAAGTTCCGAAACCATTTAATACATACACACCACATTTCCCGGTAATAAATTTTAACTCATTTTAGTGTCTCTCACTAATACAAAAACATTCTGACGTTATGAAAAACAATTTACTCTTAACGTTTGCGAGTTTTTTATTTTTGCTGCCTGCGTTTACAACTCAGGCACAGGATACAAAAACTGATGCAAACCCCGTTTACGACAAATTCAACGAACAATGCATTCTCGACAAAGTTGAATATCAAAAAGAACGTACCATTTTCCATTTTCGCTACAAGGCAGGCAACTTTACCTCTATTTGGCTTTATTCTCCCTCTGGAAACCATCCCTGGTTTCTAAAAGATGAGATTAACGGGGAGGAATATGAACTTTTAGGAGTCTACAATGTCCGTAAAAACAATATTATGACCCATAAGGAAGTTTCCGGAAATTATGCTTATATGAATGCAGATGCCGAAAAAAGTGTTACATATTTTGAGTGTGAAGTACATTTTGAGCGGCTTCCTGAAAAAGTATCTGAAGTAGACCTTATAGAAGGCAAGGGTATGGAAAAAGCCTGGAACCACTTCCACTGTCTAAACATCAAGGTAGAACCTTTGAAAGACAAAGAAGACCTGGCTATAGAACCTATCAGAACAGAAGATATCGTCCTTGTTTCAGCAGCTGAATTGATTGATGAAATCATTTTACCAATAGGTGAAGCAATTCCCAAAGCAGGAAGCATCGAAACTGAAATTGAGGAGACATCAAATTCTTCTGACAACAACAGCAATGCTCTTTTGACCGTTACACAGGCCGCTACATGGTCAGCCTTTCCTGTTCCTGCAACTAATATTATTACTGTCAGGCAAGAAAAAGCTCAACGGGCTGAGTTGGCAATCGTTAATCTGAATGGTCAGACAGTATGGAACGGAAGAATTCAGGGAACATCAAAAACTATCAATGTAAATAAATTGTCTTCCGGTGCCTATATATTGTATCACACCTTCAACGGAGAAGTAACTTCACA
>CAJQOX010000396.1 GCA_905480075.1 uncultured Aureispira sp.
CAAATTTATCCCTGTCGAGGGTATCGAGGCTGATATTAATATTCTTAAGCCCAGCTTCTTTAAAAGTATCAATATAGCGGTCAACAATAATTCCATTGGTAGTGATAGCCAATTCTACAGGAAGGGTACCGAGTTGTCTAATAATAAAAGCCACATTCTTTCTGACGAGAGGTTCCCCCCCGGTGAGCCTGATTTTTTTAACCCCCATCGATACAAAGATTTTGGCGATGTTCATAATTTCCTCATAGGACATGATATGGGCCTTAGTGGTCAATTCCACACCTTCTTCGGGCATACAATAAAAGCATCTCAGATTGCACCTTTCCGTAAGGGAAATCCTGAGATAGTCATGAATTCGGTTATGTTGATCTGTTATCATATTACACTATGTCTAACCTGAATCATCTGAGCAGCTACAGAAACCGCAATTTCAGCAGGGCTTTTACAATTCAGGGCAAGTCCGACAGGAGTATGCACCCTATTAAATTGTTCTTCAGCAAAGCCTTTGTTCAGGATTATTTTTCTGATCCTTTCCGCCTTGGTTTCACTTGCCATCATGCCAATATACCGGGAGGGTTTATCAATTAGTTGGGAAAGAATCAAGGTATCTAGGGCACTGGAAAAACTCATAATAACAATATAGTCCTTATCCGTGCTTTTAACAAAGGTAGCTACATTTTTATAATTAGTGATAATTTTATCAGAAATATAAGCCTCGTGATCCTCTGTGGGCAAATCCTTTCGGTTATCGATAAGTATCACTTCGAAATTCAGGAAAAATAATTGCCTGCACAAAGCGAGTCCAACATGACCTGCACCGATAATAAACACCCGGTCTCGTTTTCCTGCGACAAACTGATATTCCCAATGATTTTCATTAAGGAAGTGATAGTAATAGTCAGGGCTATCAGGATCAGCATCAATAATCTTAAGGTTTTCAGATGACGAACAAGAAAGAAGGATTTTCTTATTTGAATCAAGGGCAAAGACAACTGATTCTACAAAGGGAATGTCTTTAGAATTCAGAAAAAAGATAAGGACCGTCTGTTCCCCCGAACAGGAGAGACCTGACCACAGAGCTTTATCCTCATTTTTATGAACCAGTCGTTTATAAACTATCTCAGATTGATTGATTTTCAATAACTTTCTACATTCTTCCACCTGCAGGAACTCCATAGCACCTCCACCGATAGTGCCCGTAATTTCTGAATCAGCTGCAACTGCCATAGAATGACCTTGCCTACCCGGGCTACTGCCAATACTATGAGGCACCAACATCAGGGCAACATCAACCTCATTTTTGAGTTTCTGTAATACAAAGGACCACAATTTCAATTCCTCCATGTCAATCCGGTTATTTTGTTCTTCTACCTTCCAGAATTTTCAGGAAGGACCTGCTTTGAATTTCATCGATTGTCAGGCCTGTTGCGGTAGCCTGTTCTTCAGATATAGCACCACTGTTCAAACCTTTAAGGAAATAATTGAGCAGCCCCTGCCCTGTTGCCGCATCATCAAAGATATCAGTAGTCAGTGTAGCCCGGGCAGCTTTATCGATAAAATGTTTTAGTCTTTTCGCTGCATCGTCATAAGATTCGAG
The DNA here is from genome assembly GCA_905480075.1 of uncultured Aureispira sp. Classification (GTDB taxonomy): domain Bacteria; phylum Bacteroidota; class Bacteroidia; order Chitinophagales; family Saprospiraceae; genus Aureispira. The sequence goes on from CAJQOX010000396.1 coordinate 1,598, forward strand.
AAAGAAAGCATATACTGCAGCATATCTTGAAATAAACTGAGCAGGATGCAGGTCCCAACCCTGATAAAAACCATTCCAAAGGGAATGCCTGACATGGTCATATCCCATTTTCCAGGCGCGGTGGACAATTTCTGTATTTTCCTTCAATTTACTAAAACTGAGGTTATCGCCATGATGAGGGCCAACAGGCATCACATTAGTGGCACCGTCCGAGAGCCATATTCCTGTATGGGCAAGGGCCACTTTGGTCATGTGATGTGCAAAATCACAAACAGGATGATCCATTGTCTGATATTTGGCCGTAATATTACAAGAGGCAGTATAATCATAGGTCCCGAAATGACAGGCAATAAGGCGACCTTTGCCAGCCTCAATAAAAGACATCAGCGGGTTAGTGCCTTCTTTGGTCATTATTGCCTGAGTGGTTTCGACCATCATTTCCATTTTCAGGGTACCGGGTTTTATCTGATTGACATCTTCCAGTATCTCAAAAAGCTTAACAAGGGCTTCTATCTGAGCAGTAATCTGAACTTTTGGAAGCATGACAATAAAATTGTCTGGTAATTTACCCCCTGTAAGACTACAAAGAGTACTTACAAAAATATCCAGTGTGCGAATTCCCCTGTCTTTCAGGTCCTCACTGAAAGGTTTTATACGTATACCGATAAAAGGAGGCAATGAATTATTTTCCATCCCTTTGGCCACTTCCTTAGCAGCATTAATAGCGGTTTCATCCTCTTCCTGATCAGAACGGTTACCGAAACCATCCTCAAAGTCGATTCTGAAATCTTCGAGGGCTTCATTCTCCAGTTTATCAGCCAATTTGTTGTACACAGTATAAGCAAGCCAATGTGTTTCTTTTTTTCTTTCAGATTCAGAAAGGTTATCCAATCTGTTTTTCAGAATTTCGATATCTTCTACTTCATCGGGCAATTTCTCCCATCCATCCAATTGCAATACCCTGCCAAGAACACAAAAATCGGGCGCATAATACTCTAGGTTTTTACGGGCAGTCTGTGCGAGTTTCGCAGCTATATCAGCATGAAAGAGGTTGGCACCACCATATACAGTATGAACAGGTTGTCTGTCCGGACGGTCTCCGTTATATGTTTTTTGAAAAGCGATATTTTTTTCTGAAAGATTCTTTTTTATAGCTGATGTCAGTTCGTTGGTCAGTGAAAGTTTCATCTGTTGATTATTATGATTTTACAATTTTATAATAATAGACCGGATTTAAAGATAAGATGTATCCGGAAATACCAAAGATAAAAATAAGTTATTAAAAAAAACAGTGTATCCTGAAAAAGCGCATAGAAAAAGCCTCTCCCTCAAAAAGAGGAAGAGGCTTCAAAAACTTAAAAGATACTGAATCAATTAAGCATTGCTATTTTCCAAAAGACCGAAAGCGACTTTTACATCTTCTACACGATCCAGTTTTTCCCAGGTAAAAGTTTCGTATTCTTTATCGTTAACAGTGATAGTACCGGGTGTACGTCCCATGTGGCCATAAGCAGCTGTATCTAGATAGATAGGATTTCTAAGGCCGAGGTTACGAACGATAGTAGCAGGGCGCAAGTCCCATAGTTCATTAATTTTTGAAGCAATTTCACTATCTGTCATATCTACCTGAGCAGAACCGTAAGTATCTACAAAAAGCCCGACAGGTTTAGCAACACCAATAGCGTAAGCTACCTGAACAAGACATTGTTTTGCCAATCCGGCAGCAACAATATTTTTGGCAATGTGACGGGTTGCGTAAGCAGCAGAACGGTCAACTTTAGAAGAATCCTTTCCGGAGAAAGCCCCTCCACCGTGAGCACCTTTACCACCGTAGGTATCAACAATAATTTTACGGCCGGTTAGTCCTGTATCACCATGAGGTCCACCGATTACAAATTTACCGGTAGGATTAATATGATAAATTATCTTATCATCGAACAAGTCCTGAATACGTGCAGGAAGTTGATTGATAACGTTAGGAATCAGAATGTTTTTGATGTCATGCTGAATTTTAGCAAGCATCTCAGCGTCAGCAGCAAAATCATCATGTTGAGTAGACAAAACAATAGTGTTTACACGAATAGGTTCGTGGTTATCGTTGTACTCAATCGTCACCTGAGATTTCGCATCAGGACGGAGGTAAGGAATTTGTTTACCATCTCTGCGCAATTTAGCTAATTCAACCAACAATCTGTGAGAGAGGTCGAGTGCCAAAGGCATATAATTATCCGTTTCATCGGTTGCATATCCAAACATCATACCCTGATCACCGGCACCCTGTTCATCTTCAGATTTACCTACATCCACACCTTGTGCGATATCTGCAGATTGTTCATGAATAGCAGACAACACACCACAGGAGTTGTAATCAAACTGATATTCAGATTTAGTATATCCAATTCTACGAATAGTCTGACGAACAACTTTTTGCACATCAACATAAGCTTTAGAGCGAACTTCTCCGCCTATTACTACCTGACCTGTTGTAACGAAAGTTTCACAAGCTACTTTTGACATAGGGTCCTGAGCTAAAAAAGCATCAATAATAGCGTCAGAAATCTGATCTGCTACTTTGTCCGGATGTCCTTCCGAAACTGATTCGGAGGTGAAAAAATATGGCATATTGTTATAATTTTATGATGTCATGTATTTAATTTCCACGCAAAGTTAAATAAAAAATCAGATAGAAAAAAAAACTATTTTCCAAAAAGGCATTTTTTTAATCATGATCGGGTTTTTTAACTCCTATTTAAATTTCAAAAAGAACATAAGAACCCTGCAGTAAAAGGACTTTTACAACAAGAGGCAAAACAAAATGCCGCAATAAAGTGCTTTTTCAAAATAAATAATCGCAATAAAAGAAAATTAAGAAACTACTATCTTTTTTATTTTTTTATCAAAAACGGTAAAACTAATGTTCAAAAAATAGTAGTTTTACGATAATCAGTAAATTAACAGAAAGATTATTCAATTAAATTAATGAAAAAAAATATTAATTAAAGATATTAATACAGGAACATAAATAAATAATTGTCAATAAATTGAACTTAGAATTTCTTATAGCAAAACGATTGGGCAGTGCATCAGGAAAATCATTTTCAAGGTCTATCCTCAGGCTTTCAGTAGTAGCAATAGCACTGAGTATGATGGTTATGATACTGGCTACCTCTATTGTATCCGGGTTCAAAAACACAATAAGTGATAAGATATTTGGTTTTTGGGGCCACATACATATCACGAGTAGTTATTCTCCCTCAAGTTATGCCTTTGAGACTAGTCCGATGAATGCTCATCAGGACTTCTACCCTTCTGTAGATACCGTAGGAAGGGTTTCTTATAATATGCAGACTACAGATTGGGCAGACACATTCATTATCAACATTTTACAGCCAAACATACTATTATCGATCTTTTTATTAATTCTTTCATCCCTATTGTTGTTTGGTCCTGAATTTCTAAAAAGGAGGATAAAAAAGTCAAGCCGAGCAACATTGGCTATCTGCTTGACAGCAATTTCAACAATCATGCTTCTAACGCATGAGTATCAAATTTCAGAGAAGGATACTCATTATGAAACCAAAGGGGGGATACGGCATATACAATATTATATACACAAGGAGGGCATAATAAAAACGAAGGATCAGATAGAGGGAATTGTACTTCGCGGAGTTGGAGAAGATTATGATTGGGAATTTTTACAGCAATACATTAGTGAAGGCAGCATTTTAAATACAGGGTCAGCAGAGGCCGAAAAGGGAATATTGATATCCGAGACTACTGCTAATCGACTGAAATTAAAGCCGGGGGATAATTTTTTAATCTATTTTGTCAAAGAAGACAATTCTCTGGCTCGGAAATTCAAGGTTCAGGGAATTTACAAGACCGGACTTGAAGAATATGACAAGCGATTTGCATTAGTGGATATTTTCCTTTACATATCTCCAGCCACCATCATCTTTTGAGGTGTAGGTGCTAAGGCCTCTTATTACCACCCTTTCTTCAGGAAGGTCCAGTTCAGTACCGAAATTGTGATAGGGGCGCCAGTTATTGAGTTGCTGTAGCGTTCTTACATCCACTAATGCAA
>CAJQOX010000397.1 GCA_905480075.1 uncultured Aureispira sp.
AGAAAACTATTTTTGTTAACTGGTGGTCATTGGAAAACCTGAATAAAAAGTTGCCACCTCAGATCTCTGGATTTGAAATCTTTGTGGACGACATTGCTGACCTTGATGCCTTTGGAAATTACACCAATTATGTCGTCTTACTGGGTAAGGAACAATATGCAAATACAATAAAGGAACTGGAACCTAACATATTTGACTGGCTGAGTCTGACCGACATGAATGAACGGATAATATTGTTGTTGATGATATTGGTATCTATTATCAATATGACTACATCATTGATGATATTGATACTTGAACGGACAAATATGATCGGCATTCTAAAAGCTTTGGGAGCACAAAACTGGTCGATACGCAAGATATTTTTATATAATGCTTCTTACATTATTGGTTATGGATTATTATGGGGAAACCTGATAGGAATAGGGCTCTGCTTAATTCAGATGCAATTTGGTATTATAACCTTGCCGGAAGATTTGTACTATGTATCGGTCGCCCCTGTGGAACTTAACTGGCTGACTATCTTGTTGCTCAATATTGGCACAATGGCAATCACTTTGATTGTATTGATAATTCCTTCCTGGCTTGTAGCAAGAATAGACCCTGTAAAGGCGATACGCTTTAGTTGAGTACCCTGTTGTTGTTAATCAGAAATCATAAATATGTTCTAATGTTACCTTCCTTTCTTTCAATTCAGATAGGACATCAGTAAGATTAGCAACAGGTGTTACAAAGACAATTCTCTGCAAATCATCATTAGATACCACAGGCTGATTAAACAGGGCTTGACAATTTTCTGGCAGTGCATCAAAACCAAAAGATGTCAGTACTGAGATAAGAATTGCAGAATTATTGCCTGCAACCTCTTTGAGATTCACATTCTGATTGGCAAGATGTTGAACTGCAGGTAAAAATGCAGCATACCTGGGTAATTTAAGGACTGCCGAAGAATCGGGAAGCAGTTGTAACAATTCAGCATCAGGACCTATATCTTCCGGCAATTTATCTACTACCACCACAGTACAGAACAAGACAGGGTCGAACATAGTTTCAGCTCCTGCAGCCATCATTTTTGCATAAGCAGCTTTAAAAAGAATCTCTGAAGTAAGCATATATTTCCTGTCCCATTTTCTGAGCATATTAGTACCAAACATAGAATTTTCGGACCACAGCCTTTTCAATCTGTCGGTATAATCAAATTTGTACCAGGGTTCTTTTCTGATGAAACTGACATAATCACTGAGGTATTGAGCATTGAAAAGATCTTCATCGGTTTGAGGGGACCATGTATCGGTAAAACGGCCAATAACTTTTTCATACCAGGCTTTCATTGCATACTCTACCGTAGTACTCACACCAATAATATTCACCATAAAACTATATTCACCATTGGGTTCAAAGTTACCTTCCATTTGATTTCGCAGCACTTTGTATGAGTCCCAAAACTGATCGATATGAGTAGTATAAGACAAGGAGGTAGAGGTATGGTCCTTAAAATAAGCAGCCTGTTCAGCGGGGCTGTGTACGAGATACCATTCCGGATATACCCAAAAAGTATTATCGGCCGCCCTTCTGTACTTTTCAGGGGTGATAATATCTCCTTTATTTTTCAACCAATCCTTATTAACAACAAGCCCCTCTCCTTCCGGAAAAGTGCATTGCATCCTAAAGCTTTTGACATATCTTATTGTCAAAGCAATAAGAGCAAGGACTACGATAAAAATTCTCAATCTGTTCATATTAACACTATTAAAACCTTAAATTTTTGTCATTAAAACCAGGGTATTCAAAGAGGGGTCTTTGTGTTGTAATAAACGTTCGCCGGCATCTTTGAAGCCAAATTCAGTAATTATTTTACACCAATCCTCAATTGACTTAAGTTCCTGAACTCTTCCTGATTAAATTTCCAAGATTCATTTAGCCCCAGGTTAAAAACAGTGTGGACAAGCGAACAGAAAGTTGCCATTTTCTGATCCGGAGCATCATGGTCTCTAAGAATAAATTTCCCATCTTTACGAAGTACCCGGTGAATAGATCTCATGAAAGGCTGAATACTTTCAACCGGGCAATGATGTAAACCAATAAAGCAGGTAATAACATCTATACTTTCATCGGGGATAACATCCGGACTAATCGGTTTATAATCAAGGGGAATATATTTACCCATTTTTTTGAACTGTCCACGCTCGAGAATTGAAGGTATAGAATTATCTGGTTCAGAATCGTGCATAATATAAATATCCCCTTCCACCTTCACAGATTTTTTGAGATCAGAAATATACCGGGCCGGCGCCCCTATTTCGATATAACCATTTATAACTTTCTGATCATTCAGCAGTTTGAGTGTTTGGCCGGTCATTTCCTTTTTTTGCTTTTTCAGAGCCGGAAGACCATAACGCAAATCAGCGAGAAAAGGTTTTATTTGAGGCAATCTGCTTTGAACGAGTTCATAAATTTCCCTATCCGATTCTTTTTCTTTACAAGCCTTAACAATCAGATGATGAAATTTATCCTCCGGATAGAGGTTATAGACAACCTGAAGGAAATTAAAAAAGCCATCACTTTGTTCAACATCGGCAAAAACCTGTTGAAATTCTGAAATACCAGTCATTCTATTCATTTTTTTTGGTAAATAATAATTGTCCCAGATTACATTTCTGAATCTGAAATCAGGATCTAATTCTGCTTTTAAATCAATTATTTTATTAGCATCAGGATAAGCTCTGAAGAACTGATTTCTAGTGGCATGAGCCTGATAAGGTAGATAATAGGTACCTCCTACATCAATAACGGCATCCACAAGTTCTCTGTTCCAAACAGCGACAGCGCCTTTAGCGGCAGAATTCACCCCTTGTTTATAATAAACCACAAAGGCAAAAACTTCTTCTCTTGCCCAACTGAGATAAGCCCCTTTTCCTGGAATTGCATGTCTGATTGAAATATTAATGACATTGACCTTATATCTGACAAAAATTTCATTCATCACAGCAGAGAATTCATCGAAAACATCAACAGGCACAAAATATTCAAGGAGGACAAAGGTACTTTTTCGTCTGGATTTCGGTTCCAGTTCAGCCACATCATACCCTGCTTCATAATTTCTCCAATGAATACGTTTACCCATATAAAACAGGGGTTCGATGATGTGTTCCCTTCTCCATTTGCCAAAAGGAGATTCCGATGTTGCCCAGAAGAAATAACGTTCGAGCGGATAGGAGGCTTTCAGCGGCATCAATCTTTTTTTGACATTGGGTTTCTGATCTGTTTTGACCCACGTAACAGCATTGATATTTTCAATTTTGGGCAAATACATATCTGCATTATGAAAAACTGCCTCTTTGTTGTGCCTTACATTCTTTTCAAAGAAATCCTGATAATCGGTACGTTTCATTTTCTTGTTAATACGCAGGACCGGAATATTATCAGCCAATTTAAATTCCACCTGAACAATAACTCCAAGGCCTCCATATCCTCCGACTGTTCCAAAAAATATTTCAGCATTCTCTTGTTCTGAAGCAGTCACTAACTCCCCGTTGGCCAAAACAACATCTACTGACAAAACAGAGAGAATAACTGGCCCTAAGCCCATATAACGACCATGAACATTTACCGATACAGACCCGCCAACGGTAAAATTAGCATAAGTCTGCATAATCATAACACTCAAATCGTGTTCATCGACAAAGGACTGCAAATCAGCCCATCGGGCACCTGCCTGAATTTTTATTGTTTTATTTTCTTTGGAAAACTCAAGCACTTTATTCAGTTTTCTCATATCGAGATGAATACATTGAGTACTTGCCGTTTGCCCTCCCATACTAAAGCGTCCGCCGCCAATAGCAATTGCCCCTTCAGTCGTTTTGATGATATTTTGGACTGCCTCGATAGTGTCCGGAGTTTTCACACAGGCAACAATTACCGGGTTGAGTTGGGTAACATCATTCACAATACGTTCCTCTGTTTTAAGGTGAGGAATTTTTTTAGCTTTTCCTGTAGTAAGATAATCATCTGCAACCTGAGGATTTGGGCCAAAATCATTATTCAAGGCAGTCCCTTTACGAAAACCCAGTTGAAAGATCAACCAAAGAGGTCCAAAAACAGGAATTAACACAAATAATATAGAAAATATTGATTTTCCGACATCATGCAGACGTTTTGTAGCCGTAGCCAACAAGACCCAATACAGGAGTGGGTATAAAACAATAGTTGCGGGAGTTTGAAAAACATATTCTATGAGATTGTAAAGCACATAGAAAGCAAGCCAGATAAAAACAGCAGCATGCCAATAGGTAAGTCTGTCAATTCTACCTCTGAAAGTAAACATCAGGTAACTGACAGGCATCTTTTTTTGAATTTTATTTATTTTCATCATATTAATTACCAAAAAGAAAATAGAAGGTATTAATAAAAAACAAATAACAATAATATAATTCAAAAAACAATAAATAAGAATCAGAGTTAAAGCTCAGGCTTGAGATATCTTCCTGTATGACTCACAGGATGAGCAGCTATTACTTCCGGGCTACCTTCCACGACAATAGTTCCACCTCTTTTCCCACCTTCAAGGCCTATATCAATAACATAATCCGCCATTTTAATGACATCCATATTATGTTCTATAACGACAATAGTGTTACCTCTGTCAACCAATTCATTAAGAACACCCAGCAATAATTTAATATCAGAAAAATGAAGCCCTGTAGTTGGTTCGTCTAGAATATACAGGGTATTCCCAGTGTCTTTTTTTGCTAACTCCTTAGCGAGCTTAATACGTTGAGCCTCTCCACCGGAGAAAGTAGTTGCCGATTGTCCCAGCGTAATATATCCAAGTCCGACCATTTGCAGTGTACTGATATACTGATGAATTCTTGGAACTTTTTCAAAGAATTTTGTGGCTTCATTGACCGTCATATCAAGAATACCATTAATAGATTGGCCGGAATAAAGAATTTCAAGTGTCTCTCTGTTATATCTTTTACCGCTGCAGTTTTCACATTCTACTTCCACATTAGGGAGGAACTGCATTTCTATGACCCTTTTTCCACTGCCACCACAGACTTCACATCTTCCCCCTTTAACATTAAAAGAAAATCTACCGGGTTTATAACCCCTTATTTTCGATTCGGGTGTGCTGGAAAACAATTTTCTGATGTTGTCAAAAACACCGATGTATGTAGCCGGATTAGATCTTGGCGTCCGACCGATAGGAGCCTGATCTATTTCAATAACTTTATCTACATGATCGATTCCCGTGATAGAACTATAGGGCATTGGTTTTTTGAGAGATCTGTAAAAATGTTGTCTGAGAATCGGATACAGTGTCTCATTTATGAGAGTAGATTTGCCTGAACCTGAAACCCCTGTGACACACACAAATTTCCCCAGGGGGATAGAAATATCAACTGATTTAAGGTTATTGCCGATAGCCCCGGTAAGTTCGATAAATTTACCATTCCCTTTCCTTCTTACTTCGGGCACTTCTATTCTTTGGGTGTTATTAAGATAAGTAGCTGTAATACTGTCAAGGGTCAGAAACTCATCCGGTTTGCCAGCCGCCACGACTTCTCCACCAAATTTACCTGCGAGAGGCCCCAGGTCAATAAGATAATCGGCTGCCATCATAATATCCTTATCATGCTCGACCACAAGCACCGTATTTCCAATATCTGTAAGATCCCTAAGGGCCTTGATTAGCTGTTCATTATCTCTTTGATGCAATCCAATACTAGGTTCATCAAGGATATAAGTTATCCCTGTAAGTTGAGAACCAATCTGAGTTGCAAGGCGAATACGTTGAGACTCCCCACCGGAAAGAGTCCGTGCCGCCCTGTTAAGGCTGAGATAATCGAGCCCGACATCCAAAAGAAAGCTAAGTCGGAGTTGTAGTTCTTTAAGAATATCTTTAGAGATTAAGGCCTGCCTTTTGGTAAGTTTATCATCTACACTTCCAATCCAATCGTAGAGATTCTTGATATCCATACGAGCCAGTTCAGCTATATTTTTTTCAGCAACCTTAAAGTGCAATGCTTGTTTTTTCAATCTTGTACCACTACATTCAACACAGTCTCCTACTACCATAAAATCTTCAGCCCAGCGACGGATTTTTTCAGAAGTAGACTCTTTGTAATACCGTTTGAGCATATGAATGAGACCTTCTTTAGCAAGGTTGTGAGAAAATTCTTCCTTTCCGAATTTTCTGGCTTCAAAGGTATTATCACCGCCATACAAGATAACGTGGAGTGCATCTTCAGACAATTCATTTACAGGAGTAGAAAAAGTAAAATCATACTTCTTGGAAATAGCCCTTAACTGCTTAAAAGTCATATTATTACGAACCTCACCTAAAGGAAGAATACCAATTTGATTAATGGTTTTGGTATCATCCGGAATAATACGTTTGAGTTCCACTTCGTGTACAATCCCGAGTCCCTTACAATTAGGGCAGGCCCCGTAGGGAGAGTTAAAGGAGAAACTATTTGGAGAAGGCTCTTCATATGAGAGACCTGTTTCGGAACACATCAGATGCTTGGAGTACTGAAAAACCTCTTCGGTTTCAGAATCCATAAACATAACAAAGCCATTACCAATACGCAGGGCTGTTTGCAGTGAAGCACCAAAGCGATCTAACCGGTCCTCTTCGACAGACAATCTGTCAACAACAAGTTCGATATCATGCATTTTATAACGATCGACCTGCATTCCCGGAGAAAGGTCGATGATATAGCTATCTATACGCATTTTAGAATAGCCCTGTTTTCTCATTTGGTCAAACAGGTCACGGTAATGTCCTTTTCTTGCTCTGATGAGTGGTGCTAAAAGCATCCCCCTTCTACCTTTAAAATTCTCAAAAATATGCTGAGAAATTTCCTCTTCGGTATATCTCACCATTTTTTGGCCTGTATTGTAGGAATAAGCTTCGCCTGCACGGGCAAAAAGTAAACGGAGAAAATCATAAATTTCCGTAACTGTACCGACGGTAGATCTGGGATTTTTACTTGTCGTTTTCTGTTCAATGGCAATAACAGGGCTCAGGCCGGTAATCTTCTCTACATCAGGACGTTCCATATCTCCAATAAACTGTCTTGCATAAGCAGAGAAAGTTTCCATATATCTACGTTGTCCTTCAGCGTAAATAGTATCAAAAGCAAGGCTGGATTTACCACTACCGCTAACCCCTGTGATTACAACCATTTGGTTGCGTGGTATTTTTAAATCTATATTTTGCAGATTGTGTTCTTTAGCACCGTAAATCTGTATAAATTCCTGAGAATTTTCCATTTTTTTGCTCAAATCAATTTCCTGCAAAGTGTTAAAGTCTGAAAGTAATCCCAAAAAAACGTAAAAACTACCTTAATGGTATATTTTTTGAGCTTTGCAAGTATGTAAATAAAAATGTTATATTTGCTTAATAATACCGTTTTACAGCACAATAATAGATATAAAGTATCAATTATTCTAATTGTTTTATAAAAATTCTACACACAAAAATACAGTAGTTTGTACAAATTTACCACACTTTTGTCTGGCAGCAAAAGATATTTGTAAACTTTGCAAAAGCAAAAAAAACTACTCAACAAACTAATATGAACTATTTTTCTATACAGCTTTGCTTAATTTTTATTTTTTTTACTTTCTTATTATCATGTAATCAAATCCCTCAAACAAATTTGATTACACCACAAGATGATTTAACAATAGGAAAGACTATTGATGATCATATTTTAGCACATATAGATGCATCAAGTACAATAACCTACCTTTCCCCTAGCATATATCTTTCCTCCTACAGT
>CAJQOX010000398.1 GCA_905480075.1 uncultured Aureispira sp.
GCATCCCCTGAAGCATCCGATTTGATAAGCACTTCATAATTATTTGTAGCAAGAATCCCTGAAGATAATTTCAATACTTCAGAAACTTCCATATCTGAATCGAGCGTAAGGGTGGCCGAAGCGTTAATTTCTACCTGATCCACAGTACCTATCTTAACATTTCTGTCAACAGTTCCACCAAGAGAAATACTCCCTTCCAGTGTACCATTATTCTCAAAATCACCGTCATTGGTAATTGAATAGGGGCTGTTAACTGTCAGGGTTTTACCATAATTAATATTCAGGTAATTGGATTCATCAAAACTCATATCACTATTAAGCGTCATATCGTGATTGATGACAACATTAGAGTTTGCCGGAGGCACACAATTACAATCCCAACTAGAGGCAGTAGTCCAGTCACCGGCAGCAATTGTAGAGGTAGTAATTACCACATTTGAAGCAGGCATTTCAAATACATAAACAGAACCGGCGTCACTAAGGGGGTTAGAACCTAAGCCATCTTCATCATCTTTATATGCACCAACAATCAAATTATTAGTAGAAACACTCACCGCAACACCAAAGTGATCGTTTGCCGCTCTGTCGGCAGCTACAATTTTCTGCAATTCGGCCCATACACCCGTTGTTGTATTCCTTTCAAATACATAAGCAGAACCGGAATGAGACATAGAGTTACTCCCCGATGCATCTTCACTTTCATTTAAGGCACCGACGACGGCATAATTCCCTGAAATTTCAACATTATACCCAAACCTGTCGTTAACAGCAGCATCCGAAGCAGATAATTTCTGTATTTGAGCCCAGGTACCAGCAGAGGAGCGTTCATAAAGATAGGCAACTCCAGCATTATTGATTGAGTTATTAGAATTAGAAGGATCTTCATAATACGCCCCTACAATTGCAAAATCACCTTCAATAGCAACTGATTGACCAAAGCGATTATTTACATCTCTGTCACTTGCAGTAATTTTCTGCGCTTCAGACCACAAACCAGAAATAGAACGTTCAAATATATAGGCGGAACCTGAATTATTCATAGAATTCCCACCATTCACATCATGACCTTCACCATAGGCACCCACAATAATATAGTTGCCTGAGATATCTATAGAGTATCCAAAATAATCATTACGATCCCTGTCAGAGGCAACAATTTTAATAACCTGATACCAGGTTCCTGAATTGTTACGTTCAAAAACATAAGCAGACCCTGCCTTACCAAGAGAATTGGCATTATTAGGGTCTTCATTTTCGAGGTATGCTCCAATACTTATGTAATTACCTGAGATAGAAACAGAGTATCCGAAGAAATCTTTTTTATCTCTGTCGGAAGCGACAATTTTCTGCACTTCGGTCCACACCCCACTGGAGTTTCTTTCAAAAACATAGGCTGAACCCGCATGGTTTTTAGTACCACCACCATTTACATTATGATCTTCCAGGTTAGCACCAATCACAAGATAATCACCAGAAATAGCGACATCAAAACCGAAGTGGTCTCCACTTGCCCTGTCCGAAGCGCAAATTTTCTGCTCTTCAACCCAATTTCCAAGATTATCCTTCTCAAGGATATAAGCAGCACCAGCATCATTTTCAGAATTAGCACCATTAACATCATGATCTTCTTTGTAGGCTCCCACAACAGCATAATCACCTGAAATTGAGACAGAGTATCCATGATAATCACCTGCATCACGATCGGAAGCAGCATTTTTAACGACTTGATTCCAGTTTTGTGCATTCAAACTGAAACTAAATACAAAAGTAATAGACGAAACAAACAAAATAGATAAAATTTTCATAATGACGTGGTTTTAAGTTTAGTACCTCGGGGATTTCAGGGTATGTAAACCAAAGAATAAGCCAAAACGCAAGTACTTGATTAACAACAATATACACATATGTGCTAATTTATTTTTCCATATTCTGGAATTTTTATACTAAAAAAGAAATAATTCCTATCAAGAATAACTTAAATTGAACATTATTTTTCTTTAAATCAATTCAAAATAAAAGCCTGAATTCACATCTGATTCTTTTTTATTATCTTATTCCCGGCATATCCAACCGCAGCAACAACCAATAATGACAAACCTGCATCTAAAGGAACACTTGGCGGAGGAGGTGGCGCAGCAAACAAATAAGTGTTCATAAACAATATAACTGCCAGAGTAATAATAGTTTTTAATTCTAATAATTTCATAAGAGTGAAAATTTAAATACATGTAAAAGGCAAAATCACCATACCATAATATATATACACACAAACATTTTAACAATTCCTATTTGAATTAGCAGTAAAGGAGCCACGGGGTTGAGTGTAAGTTGAATTGCCATCAAAACCACTATTTCCACCTATATTTAAAGCACCTCCAAAATTATTGAATACAGAGCTTTGATTTAATTCAAAATTCCCGTTGGCAAACAAACAAATTCAATTAGGTTCTGTTTATTAATCATTACTAACTTGATGATAAAGGTGGCAATAGGCAAATCACCATGCTAGTTTAAAAGAGGTATCATATCCTTGCAATTCAATTATATAAATATTAGAATCTTCCAGATTATACATTTCTAAATGATAATTTTGTTGACCAGCTTGCAAGTTGGTTGTAAATACAACCTGACCTATGCTGTTATATATATTTAATATTTTATTTTCTTTCAAAACCTGAGGTAAATTCACACAAATCATATCATTAGATTTATAAATTTTGAAATTTCTATTCTCTATTTCATTCACTGAAGTATTATCATCCGGAATAACACGAAGACTAAAACGGTTGGAAGCAGAATTAGTTAAAGAAGAAAAGGAATAAGGAGTAATCAATTCGTGACTGACTCCAAGAACATTATCTTCAATAAACACCTTATCCTTTATACCGAAATTATCAAACTGAGTAATATCAAACTGGTACATACCGGCTGTTTTAACATCAGTAAATAAAGGAATTACAACTTCATTGTTCTGCAAAGCAGGAAGTGTATTAATTTGCAGAAGCCCTTCATTAGAAGCAGAAGCCAATTCTACAGTACCTGACTGACCATCTGAAAGGAAACGGGCATCATATTTTGAATCGAAATTTGCAGTAGCATTATCTTTAAATCTGAAAACGGCTTCATTATTCATTCCCTGGCCAGATATTTCAAGTCTTAACAAAGGATTATTGGAAGATGTATTTTTATAAAATGGATTTAATACTACATCAGGGTCAGTGACTCTGAAGGAATTATTAAATTCAAAAGTAACATCAGCAGTAGTTCGGACCCAAAAAGATTGCATTGAAGGAATAATATTTTTGAACGCTGCAGGAGAGGAAACCCCATCAACATAGGAAGCGTAATTTACAGTCGACGGATTCCAGACATACAAACCACTTTCAATATCTGTAGAGGTAGTTGCAGCATTCATCATCAGATCAAAATCTAAAGGAGAGGGATATGGGTTACCAAGTAGATTCCATCCATCCGGAGGGCATGACCCTGTTTGGGGTCCTGAATAGGTGTTATAAAGACTTACTGTGATATTTCCATCCGAAAAATCCCCTACCATATCAATATAAACTCCATTAGTTGCATCAAACCAAGCTGTAAATCCATGCCCCGGTGTCATAGGATGACTCAATGAAGAAGGTGCTAACCAACCCACTTCATAATCAATGTCAGTATCCGTTTCATCATAATAATATAAACTAGGGTGTGCAACATTTAATTGAATAGGAAAATCATCTGCCAACTCATTAATAGTAGCTGATGCCATTGGAGAAGACAAGAAATGATGTCCGGCTGTATTTTGAATATATTTCCTGATGGTAAAATCACCAAGGGTAGTCCCCCCGTTAGTAACAATCATCGCGTCACCATTGACGTCACTATCCAAGATCACCTCTGTATTATTAGAACTGAAATTACCATCTGTCAAAGTCAAAACACCTGAAATGTTACATCCATCAGCTTCAAGAACATTGGTAGCATTATTTATTTCGACATTTTCGCAATCACCAAGTCGTACAAATACAGCAGCATCCCCTTCAATGACTACATCTCCTTCTATTGTTCCATAATTATTAAAATCACCATCTACAGTAAGCACCGAACCGTCATCAACTGTAATCGTCACTCCGGGATCTACTTCAAAAACAGAACCTTCGTCAACAGTAAAATCATTATCGATGGTGACATCATGTTGAATATAAACATTTTCGGACGAAGAAGGAACTGTATTATTTGTCCAGATAGAAGGGTCGGAAAAGGTCCCTCCTGTATTGGAAAAATTATCATCCAGAATTACAGTAATATCAAAAGTGAATGTATTCTGACCAACAATAGGACAATAATCGTCACTAACAATTACATTAAAGGAATTCACCCCTACATCATTTGCCGTCGGAGTCCAGGAAAAGGTACCGGAAGGATAAGGACCGGAAGAATTTATTGAATAGGTTGCCCCGGAAATCCCGTTATTCCAGGTCATAGTAACCAAATCACCGGAATTAAGATCATCCGAGTTGACATAAAAACTCAGGGGAGACCCAACTGAAAGTATGGCAGAAAAATTATTTGTTCCGTCCATACCGGTTGCTGTAGGACTATTATTTGCACAACCCAGAACCGTAAACTGAATGTCTCTCATTATTTCACTTATCTTAACTCCATTTCTGTACTCTTCTACAAGAACACAAAGTACTCCAATCTGATTGGCAACAGTTGGAGTAAAGGAAATTGCCCCGGTTTCAACGTCAATTGTAAGTCCAGAAGCTGTAGTCAGTGGATTTGTTGA
>CAJQOX010000399.1 GCA_905480075.1 uncultured Aureispira sp.
CAAAAACAGCAGATGAAAATACCGCCACAGCTGCAAAAATACCCAAATCCCGCATCGCTTCCGATGACATCCACAACAAACACAAAAAGGCACTGCTTGTCGTCATTCCACTCATTATCGTGGGGGCAGAAATATCCTGAATGGTTTTTTTTATGTTTCCTTCCGACCGGTAATGAGTGAATACATGTAGTGAAAAATCTACTGTTATCCCCAGCAATACTGCACCCACCCCCAATGAAATTGCCGAAATACTTTCCTTAAAAAACACCAGTGTTGCCAAGCCGGCAGATGCGCCAAGTACTACGGGAATAAAAATGAGAAAGGGTGTGGAAATACGCCTGAAAAATAATGTTATAAATATTATCAGTGCTATCAGTGCTGCACCTACTGTATAGTTTATGTCCGTCTTTATTTGTCTTGCATTTGCTACCGAAACAGCTATACTTCCGTAATACTCTACAAGGTAATCATCAGGAAACTGTTTTTTTGTATTGGCAATCAGCTGATCAATTTCTTCGAGTAAAAGGCCGTTTTTCCCGGTGGCGCCTGCATTTGTTTCCGGAGTTGCAAAAAACAAGAGGTCTTGCTTGTCTTCTGTCATTACACGGTTGTTGTGAAGAGTGTAATTTCCCTCTAGTTGAAAATCCTGTAAGGTGATTAGTGGAATTGCAGTCAGACCAAAAGGATCTTTCAATACTTTTTTCTTCATTACAAACCCGGTAGGAGATAAGAGGGTCTTATATACCGATTTTAATGCTTTTTCAATACCTGCAGAATCCAGGCGATTGTCTAGCTCTTTATAATCTTCTTGCCGAAGAAACAAGGGTATATTCTCGTAAAAAAGATCGTACATCTCCATTATAGCACCTTCAGAAACAGTATATCTGATTTCTTTTATTTTACTGGAGTCTAATGTTTGGAGATTGTTTACAAGGCTATCTGCAAATTCTATAAAAGCATCTGTATCTGTAGCTGCTGAGTCCGGAATAGAAAGATGAAAGATAAGGTTGTCCGAAAACTTACTGTTCTGATATGCATTATTGACTTTGCGGACGCCCTTGTCTAAAGGGATGATTTTCGATACGTCTTCATCCAGATGTATTTTTGAGTAGACAAGCAATAATGAACATACCAAAAAACCACCAAAAATTAGTGCTAAAAGAAACTTTCGTTGCTGAAAGTAATTGTACAAATGGACAAAAATAGAGGTCATCCCTTAAGCTTAACAATACACATGTATTGTTTGATTCTGTAAAGTGTTGTATTAAAAAAAGACCTGCAAATGTACACTTTATTGATACTTATACCAAAGATTTTTGAGTTTATCGCCTTAAGAAATGATTGAAAGAAGTGGGGGGGGGGTAATTATTTTGTATAAGGTTGAATCTTTGACTTTAATATAAAAATGCCGGATAAGAGGGTTCTTATCCGGCATTAAAAGTTTTTATAGACTAAAGGTTTTAAGCTGCTGCCTCATGCAGCTTTTCTTTTTGTTAGTTTTTTTCTGATTCTGCTAAGTGTTTCAGGAGTCATACCAAGATAGGATGCAATCATGTATTGTGGAACTCTCTGTTGTATCATAGGTTCTTCGTTAAGGAATTTCTGATAACGCAACATCGCGTCACTTAATAAGAGTAGGTTCACTCTGTGGTTATTCATTTTTGACATGCAGAGTGCAAGCTGTTGATTAAATTCAGGACTTGCTTCGCATATTTTTTGAAAATTGTGATAGCTTAGCACCCAAAATTCACTCCCTTCTAATGCCTCAAGGTACGAATTTGTTGGCGCCTGTGTCAAAAAGCTATCAAACATACAAGCCATATTTCCTTCAAAGAAAAAGTTTTGAATAAACTCTTTGTCTTCTGTAATATAATATTGTTTTACAGCACCTTTTCTTACAAAATAGATGTTTTTACAAGTGTCCCCGGCTATTAATAAGGTTTCTTTTTTTTCTACTTTCCTGATGTACAGAAAGGGCTTTAATGCTTCTTGTATTTTTTTGCACAAAGTCATCTGTGGACTTGAGAAGTAATTTTTTTGCTCTTCGTTTTGCATAATATTGATTTGTTGTTTGAGGGTTGTGAAATTCTTGGTATTACAGGGGTTATGCAAAGCTATAATTGGTTAAAAGGAATATTTTAAGTTTCAGGCCATTTGGTTTTTATTTTTAGCGCTTAATAGTTTGTACTTCTATGTAAAGCAATTCTTAATCCAATTAGAATGTTATTTTATATATGTATGCTCAAGTTGTTGCTTTTCAGTAACTTAACATAATGAAGCGCAATGTTAACTACGCTAAAACGCGGTGTTTTAGTCTTAAATATGGAATTTTTTTCCAAAAAATAGAAAATAACCGAGTCTGCTATATCTTTGCTTTTGGTGTATTAATTTAAGTCAGGGAGCTTTTTACACAGCTCGCTGCTCCATAGGTTTTTGATTTGTATTATGTGCTGTAAGCTCATCTCGTCTTATAGAGGATACATTTACTCTTCTACACTCGATTGTACATGATTACCTGAATTGCCGGATAATTAATCGATTAAAAGACGGGGAGAGTAATTTGATATTTCGGATGATTGATTATGTGCAAGAAGCCAAATCAGATTTCCTGATTTGGCTTCTTAGTCGTAAGTGAAAGTTTAAGGGAGGGAGACCTTCTTTTTATGCAGCTGAAGATTTGGCAACTAATTTTTTTCTGATTCTGCTAAGTGTTTCAGGAGTCATACCAAGGTAGGATGCAATCATGTATTGTGGAACTCTTTTTTGGATGTCAGGTTCTTCTGCCAGAAACTTTTGGTAGCGGGTCATTGCATCGCTTAGTAATAGTAAGTTGACACGGTGACTGTTCATTTTTGACATACAAAGTGTAAGTTGCAGGTTAAACTGTGGGCTTGCTTCTCGTATTTTTTGGAAATTGTGATAGCTCAATACCCAAAGTTCGCTGCCCTCTAATGCTTCAAGATAGGAACTCGATTCTGTTTGTGTAAGAAAACTATCAAAAAGACAGGCCATGTTTCCTTCAAAGAAAAAGTTTTGAATAAACTCTTTCCCGTCAGATAAATAATATTGTTTTACTGCTCCTTTTCTTACAAAATAGATAGTTTTGCAAATATACCCTTCTGCTAATAAGGTTTCTTTCTTTTTTACTTTTTTGACATAAAGGAATGGTTTTAGTGCCTCTTGCATTTGCATGCACAGTTCAAAATTTGTGAGGGTTTTTTTGTTGTTTTGCATAATTAAATAGTTTTGTACAGGGGAAGGGATTAAATAATTAAGTAATCATTAGTTGTCGTTTGTAATACCTTGTTAAATAATGCAATGTGTGATTTATGACCGATATAGTTAAAAAATGTATTCCTCTTCAGAAATACATTTTTAAAGCATCAACTTCCGCAGATTCATGGGGATGGGTAGTTTGATGATCTTGCGGGTTGATGTTCAGGAAATTGTTTGCAGCTCGTCCCTGATTACAAATCAAAGCCTGAATGTTAATACATAACTTATTAATAACACATATCAGTAGTCTGACTATGAATGTGCTTATTAATATACAAAGTGTTAAGAAAAATAAAAAACCCAAAAATAAGATAAAATTAATTGGGAAAGGAGAGTTTTTTCATCTAATTAATTATAAATCAACTACTTGTGTGTAGATAATGTTAATTTTGTTAGTGCAAAATAGAAACATTATAACTTTTTATTTTTTATCCATCCTGTTAAATCAACAAAACGAAGGTTTTTTCTTGCATCAAGGTTTTTACTTAAGAGGTTGTTGTAAAATTGACGACACAATAATGTTGTGTTTGGAAATGCAGAAAGAAGCTCAGATTCAAATTTTTTGAAAAAGAGATATACATTATTATTAAAATCGTTAGAAAGTTCTTTTTTTGATAAAAAACGCTTCAGACTTTGCAGAATATTCTGAATATAAAATACATCATTCAGTTCAATATGTATCAACAGCTTTAATACAATAGAATTATATTGAACAAAAGATAAAATATTTTTCTTGGAAGCATTCATTATTTTATTGTTCCAGCAAATTGCCTGATTGTAGTCTTTTTGTGAAAAATAGTAAAAGGCTATTGACAGTGACAGGTTAGGTGATATTTCCAATGATGAAGATTGACTTTTACTTAGTATTTGCTGAACAAGTTCTGTGCTGTAAGTTGTGTAGTTCCTGAAGTTGTAATGATTGAGCTGATTGTAATAAAGGCGATTGTATAATGCAGGGTGGTAAGGAATGAAAATGTCTTTTTTTAATAATTGATGTGTCTTTTCTATCAGATAATTAATCTTACTGTCTTCAACTTTTGCTAAGAAAGCTACCGCAACACTATTCACAAATATTATAGCTTTCTCTTTCTGCGCCTTGTGTGTTTGAAGATTGATGCTTTCTATGTATTCAATTTGAATTTCTGTATAGAAAAACGCAGAGACAAAATCCTCTATATATAAATAGTATAAAAGATTGACCTGATAATAGTAATATTTCGCTATAGGATCTTTAGGAGGACTGTGGGTCTGTATAAAATTTTCTACACTATCAAGAACTTTTTTATGCTCTTCTGCACTCAGCATTTCAGGGTTCTGCCGGAGTACATTGATTTTTGAAGACCAAAAACGATAATCCCATATTTCTTTCAATAAATCCAGCCTATCGGTATAGGATTCATTTATAGCATTCAATTCTTCTATTGATGTGGACTGATACATAGCTGAAGAGATTGCCTCCCGCTCCATACTAATCAAGTTGAGTAATTGATAGTGCTGCTGTTGCTCTGTGGCTTGTACCTTGAATCTCTTTATTTGTTCCAGACTATCACTGCCCAGGTTTCTGTTGTCTAAATATTTTAACTCGGCAAATGTGCTCATCAGGTCTTCTTCAGCACCATCTCCCGGGGTATGCGATTTTAAAAACTTTAAAATAGTATTGTATAAATTGTTTTTTTGAACAGGAAGGTATTTTAGTAAAGGGGTGTTCCTGAGGGATTGTTGAAGTAGTTTCTTGTCGTATACTTCCAGCTTGTCTATACTCATAAATAACAACAGATTATTGTTTTGTTTAAACGCTTTTAAGCATTTAACAATCCATTGCTTTTCACTACTGCTCAGTATTTTTACGAGATCAAATAGTTTGTCTTTTTGCTTCATTGCCGGGAACTGTGTGTTTGGGTTAATCAGATACCTGCTATTGTGGATTTCTTTTTATAGATATTATAAGTGGTGTTAATTTTACTTGGGGATTGTTTTTATTTTTTCTCCCCCTCCCTAATATACAAAAAAAATATGAGGTTTGCAGATTGTCATTCCTGGAATAAACAAAAATTCAAAAAAAAATTATGTGTTAATTTATTTATGGCGTTAATCTTCTTATTAATAACACTTTAAAGTCTTTAAATGTATTTATTAGTTAAATAAATATATTATATATGGAGCTTGTTATTGTCCTTTTCTCGCGCATTCTTTCAATTTAACAGCTTCATTAACTCATTAAGGTATCTTCTCTTATTTATTGTTTTCATAAAAAAAACCAAAACAGTAGTCTGTCTTGGTTTTTAGTCTTCTATGAAAAACATAACCCCCATTATGTTATTGTAAAAGTACGGCGGGTTTATTTTGCATGCATTGACTATTGTCAACAAAATCATTTATTCAGATTATTTTTTGAATATTTCAACATGATCACTTTATGAGTTTCGACCCAATATAAACCAAAGGTTTCATTTTGAAAATACCAGTATTTTTTGGGAATTTTTTTTCATTTTGAAAAAACAATATTCCTTTGGGATATATATGATTATTTTTGAAATCTGTAAAGTACTTGTATTCAATGGTTTTTTTTGTGGACCAATTTTCCAATTAATTAAAACAAGCGTCATAATAGATTATTGGATTTACTTGACAAAAATCAATGAAAGGAAATGGCGAATGGGTTAATTTTGAATTTGAAAAGAATATAGAATTATTAATAAGTATAAAAAACCTCTCATGCAAACTTTTTTTAGAATCTCTTATCTTCTTGCATTTTGCCTCTTGTTTTCTACCACAACATTTGCTCAAATGCACAACGGTCAGTTCGGAAACGAATGGATTAACCACAATCAGTCTCACTATAAAATTAAAATCGCTGAGGATGGTTTTTATTCTGTAGATAAACAAGTACTTGAAAATTACATCTCAAATCTTCAACAAATCAACCCTCAGAGTATTCAGCTCTTTCATATGGGGCAGGAAGTTCCTGTTTATGTTGATGTTGTTAATGGTCAGATAGAAGGTGTATCATTCTACGCTGAAAAAAATAAAGGAGATATAGATGTTAACCTTTACAGAAAGGCTAACAATCATTTCAATCCTGAGTATAGCCTGATATCTGATACGGCAGCTTACTTCCTTACATGGAATACTAACGGTAATGCCAGACAATATCAAAATCGCGTTTCTTCTTTTAATAATATCCCTGCCAAAGAAAATTACTTTATGCATGAAAGTAAAACAGTTCTTAATCAAACATGGAATCAGGGACAATACAGAAACTATGGAGGTTATATTCTTTCAAATGGTACCTTCGATTTCGGTGAAGGTTACGGCGGAGCTTTTCTTAAAAATAATAATATCAGTGTCAATACCCCTTTTGCGATCAGTCAGGGTCCTGCTCCTACTGTAAATGTAAGGGCTTATGCTTTTGGGTTTTCTTACCACAACCTTCAGCTTGCTGTTGGAAATCACACACAGTCTTACTCTAGTTACTACGGTGATTCTGTAATCGATTTGAGTGTTCAGATCGCTCATTCTGATATTAATTCCAATTCTACGAATGTTGCAATTAACGGACTTTCCGGAAACAACGATAAACATGCTGTTAGTGTTGTTTCTGTTACATATCCAAGAGGTTTTGATTTTGAAGGCAAGTCACTGTTTAAATTTAATGTTGCAGCAAGTAGTAACAGAAAATTTTTGGAAATAGATAATTTCAACGGTGGATCTGCAAATATTCAAAATGTTTACCTTTATGATTTAACAAACAATATCAGAACTCAGTGCTACTGGGATGGTTCTAAAGTTCGTGTTGAATTACCCGCTTCTTCTCTTGACAGAGAATTGATTCTAGTTAACGAAACTGCCAAATCAATTGTTCACGGGATGTATTCTACTGACTTTGTTAATTATTCTATCGCTAGAGGTGATTATATTGTTATTACTCATCCCGCGTTATTTTCTGACTCTCAAGGTAATAATCCAATATTTGATTACTGCGCTTACAGAACTACTACAGGACACATGCCTGTTGTTGTTGATGTGAACAGATTGTTTGATCAATTCGCTTATGGTGTGAATGGCCACCCGGTTGCTATCAAAAACTTTGTCGCTTTTATTAAAAAGAACTGGCTGACGATTGTTCCTGAAAATGTTTTCTTAATCGGTAAAGGTCGTATCTATACAGAAGTAAGGTCTGCTAACGCTTCTGACAACATGATTCCTACTTTTGGGTATCCTCCATCTGATAACTTGCTTTTAGCACCTATCGGTTCAGATGTTCCTGTATTGCCTGTTGGTAGATTGGCTGCAACTAATGGTGATCAGGTTACGGATTATCTTAATAAAATTAAAACATTGGAAACTGCTGCCAAAGATAGTATTAATGTAGAAAATCAAAACTGGCGTAAACAAACGCTTCACCTTGGAGGAGGAGCTAATGTCTGGGAACATAACATCCTTAAATCTCATTTGATAAATATGGAGCCTGTTATGGAAAATGGTATGTTTGGTGCTAACGTTCACTCTTTCTTTAAAGAACAGGATGAACATGTTTCTGTTCCTAACTCACAAAGAATTAATGAATTAATTAATAATGGTGTTTCTATGGTTACCTTTTTTGGACACGGAAGCACTAAAGGATTTGATTTCTACCTCGATGCTCCTGAGCGCTATAGCAATAAAGACAAATATCCTTTAGTAATGGCTTTGGGTTGTTACAACGGTACAATCTTCGGTTCTTCAAAATTGTTAAGCGAACGTTTTATCTTCGAAAAAGAAGCAGGCGCTATCGGTTATCTTGGGTTTGTTAATGCTGTTACTATTAGTGCTGCAAGAAACCTTAGTACTACTTTTTATGATCTTATTAATAATGATTTATATGGTGCCGGAATGGGGGAAGTACTAAAAAGAACGCTAGAGGATTTTACTTCTACTTCCAATTATTCTTATAACCCTGTTTTTCAGATGGGAAGTCAGTATCTTGTTTATCATGGAGATCCTGCGCTCAAATTGAACTACAGATCTACTCCTGATTTCCATATCGATGAATCTACTATCTCTACTTATCCTGAAAAAATTACAGAGGATGTAAGAAACTTTAAATTATTGGTTGATGTCTATAACTTTGGTAAATATGTTGACTCATCCTTTACGGTGAAAGTTGTAAGAACTCATCCTTCAGGTTTGGTTGATACTTGTTCTGCTCTTGTTTCTGCTCCTAAAGACAAAAAAACTGTAGAGTTTATGTTTGACGTAAACGGATATGAAGATTTTGGTTTAAATGCTTTCTCTGTATTTGTTGATGCAAATAATGTAGTTCTTGAATCTCCGGCTAAAGCTGAAGCAAACAATAAAGTAATAAATTTCAGTGTTGTTGTTGGAAATCCTGTTGTTTTGCCTGTGTACCCTAAAGAATTTGCTATCGTTCGTGATTCTGTTCTGACCTTGAAAGCAATGGCTACCAATGCTTTTGAAAATGACTATACCTGGATTATAGAAATGGATACTACTATTGATTTTGATTCTCCCGAATTGATTCAGACTACTACTATGTCAGGTTCTTCTTTGGCTGAGTGGACTCCGGGTATTGTTATGAATGATGATCAGGTTTATTACTGGAGAGTAAAAGCCCTGGATGCCAATCAACAGGCAAGTGACTGGGCAAATGCTTCTTTTGTTTATAAATCAAATGCTGTCAGTGAAGGATGGAATCAATCTCATGTTTATCAATACCAAAAAAATGAATTGAACAATATGCTTGTTGAGAAAAATCAGAGCAACACTTTTGAATTTACTCCTTCTTTATATGAAATAAGTGCTAAAACAGGATATATCGGATATGGTGTTGATAATGAAAACCTGGCTTTGTATCAAAATGGAAGTAAGGTTGACAAGTGCAGATGTTCTTACGAAAACGGTGTCTATGTTGCTGTAATGGATCCTGCTACGCTTAATTTCTGGACACTGCCGGGTGGATCTACTAAATACGGTGCTGTAAATTGTGACGGTGCAAACAGAACAGCTTATTCTTTCTTGTTTAAAAATAATTCATCAAATTCTCAGGAAAGTTTCGAAAGCTTTGTTACTGATTCTATTCCTGATGGACACCTGGTTGTTATTTATACTTTGAATAACGGACATGGCGAAAGATGGTCTGATGACTTTGTCGCTTATCTTAAAACTCAGGGTTCTGTTGATATCGAATCTTTTACCAATTCAGATGAAGAAAGTTCTTACGCTATTGCTTATAAAAAAGGTTATGCTTCCTATCCTCATTTCTCTGAAGAAGTAGGTTACAATAAAGATGATGTAGCTGCTGCTTATACTGCTGCTGAAAAAGCCTGGGATCAAGGTTCTATGACTTCTCCTCTTGTTGGTCCTGCTCAAAGCTGGAATTCTTTGGAATGGAGCGCAACTCAAATCGAAGCTCCGGGATATGATTCTGTATCTGTAGATGTATGGGGAGTTAATCAGTATGGAGAAAAACAATTATTGTTCGCAAGAGCTACTGCCGCTACTGTTGATTTGTCAAATGTTGATGCTCAGCAATTCCCTTACTTGCAGTTGACTCTTAATAACAAGGACGAATCATATGCTACTCCTGCTCAATTGGATTTCTGGAGAGTGTACGGCGAATTGAATATTGATGGCGCTTTGACTGTTGAAGATGATTATTCAATTGAATTTGATGCTGCCACTAATCAACAAAATGTAGTTATTGATCTTGCTGTATGGAATATGGGAGCTGCTATGATGGATAGCTCTGAAGTTGAGTTCATAGTGCTTGGTGCTGCTGATACTACGAATCGTGAAGTTGCTGCTATGAACGCTTCGGATTCTGCTAATATTCAAATTAATATCCCTATGTTAGGTTTAATCGGTCAGCAGATTATTGTTGCTAAACTGAAAGCTCAAAACAGTGAGTCTACACTTTCTAACAACTGGGGATGGGTTGAGGTTAATGTGCCTAATGCTCCTGCTCCTTCATCTGAAGTGATCGGTAAAGAAGATCTTGAAGATGTAGTTATTGGAAAATTAAATAACTACCCTAATCCTTTTAGTACTCAAACCCGCATAGAATTTGAACTTAATGAAAATAGTTTTGATGAAATGCCTGAAGAAGTCAGTATTGAACTGTATGACACAAGAGGTGCTTTAATCAAAAAAACTATTCAGCCTGCTCAGGAATTGAACACATGGACATGGAATGGTGAAAACCAGGAAAGTTTGTCTATGCCTTCAGGTATGTACTTCTGCAGAGTTTTGCCAATCTATGAAAGTCAAAAAGCCAACGACCAGGCTCAACAAAAAATTATTAAAATAGTTTTAGCCAGATAATAATAATCCATGAATTATCTCTGTAAATTAAAGCAGCCCCACGGGGCTGCTTTTTTGTTGTGTAATGGCTGGAACTATCTCTTTTTTGTTCATTTATTTTGCCCTTATTTCTTCTCTTTTAATTGGTTACGAAAGTGTTTTTTTTATTCCTGTTATTCTTTTGCTTTCATTGACAATAGTCAATGACTTCACTTGGCAGATGTATTATCTTAGTGGTATCTTCTTAAAGGGATACTATTCAATTGGCTTTTAAGAAGTTCACAAACTTTATAAATTACAAGCTATTACTATTCTATTATGATTCAAGAGAAAAAATATTTGATATGCGCCGCATTTGTTTTGCTGCTTTTGTCAACAATCTCTAAGACGTTAGTTGCTCAGAATACTGAGCCTGCGCAAAATACTATTATTACTGCGGTTCCTTTTTTGAGTATTGTACCTGATGCGAGATCAAGTGCAATGGGAGATGTTGGTATTGCTATTAATCCGGATGCCAACGCTTTATATTTTAATGCCTCTAATCTGGTTTTTACGGATCATGATTTTGGACTTTCTCTTACTTATACTTCCTGGCTCAAAGCTTTAGGTTTGGATGATATCTTTCTTGGGTATTTGTCTGCCTACAAAAAAATAGATAATAAGCAGGCTTTGGGATTCGGACTAAGGTATTTCTCTATGGGAAACCTGCAGTATACTGACGAAAATGGAAATTCTTTGCAAACGGTAAAACCGTACGAATTGGCTGCCGATATTGCTTATGCCAGAAAATTAGGAAAAAACCTTTCTTTAGGCCTGACGCTCAAATATATTATGTCAAACCTGGGGACAGGTGCTACGGCAGGTGGTCCTTCATTAAAACCTGCTCATGCTTTTGCTACCGATTTGTCGCTGACTTATAACAAAAAACTGAAGGTTGCTAAAAAAAATGCTCTGTTCTCTGCCGGTTTTGTTTTGAAAAACCTGGGAACTAAAGTTTCTTATACAAATACAGGAGAACAGGATTTCTTGCCCGCAAATATGGGAATAGGAACTGCTTTTACTTTTTTTCCTGATGATAAAAATTCTTTGACCTTTGCTTTTGATATTAATAAGTTACTTGTTCCTACTCCGGTTTCGCCTTACGCTGAAGATGAGGCAGGAAATGTTATTGACAACCCGGCTTACGATCAAAACAGAGATGGGGTGGCCGATTATAAACAACAGTCTATGGTGGCTTCCGTTTTTAATTCTTTTGGTGATGCTCCGGGAGGCGCTGCTGAAGAACTTAACGAGTTGATGTTTTCCGCTGGGCTGGAATATTGGTACAATAAACAGTTTGCTGTAAGATGTGGATATTATTATGAACATCAGAATAAAGGAAACAGACAATTCTTTTCGGTTGGAGTGGGGGTGAAATATAAGATTTTTAATTTTAATTTCTCTTACCTGATTCCAACAACAAAAGAACAGGTTAGTCCACTTGATAATACCTTAAGATTTTCTCTGCTTTTTAATTTCGGAGATTCAAAATAACGATAAAACAAGAGATAGAATAGTTTGTAATTTTTGTGGTAAAAGGAGGGGTGAGCGGCATGGATAAAAGCTGCTTTTCATGCTAACACCTCTCTCTTTTTAACGATGTCAAACGATTCAGGATAACGATAAAACAAGAGATAGAATAGTTTGTAATTTTTGTGGTAAAAGGAGGGGTGAGCGGCATGAATAAAAGCTGCTTTTCATGCTAACACCTCTCTCTTTTTAACGAAGTCAAACGATTCAGGATAACGATAAAACAAGAGATAGAATAGTTTGTAATTTTTGTGGTAAAAGGAGAGGTGTTTAGTTTTAAATAAGCTGCTTTATATACTGACACCTCTCTCTTTTAAAAGGTTGGAATTATTCAAAAGATAGTGTTTTCATATTTTAAAGCCAGACAAGGAATTACTTGTATGGCTTTTTTATTGATAAAACCTATACCTGCCGCCTTAATTTTAAAAAGATATAAGAAAGTAAGCCTATTACAGCAGCTGCAGTAACAGCAAGTGCAACAGCACCTATAGTGTATTGATAAACATTGGTTTGGATGACATCCAGGTTGTTCATTTGAGATAGTCTCAGGTCGCCTCTGTTGCCCCCAAGAACCAATGCGCCTGTCCAGAAACTTGCATATAAAACAAATGGAATCATTGGAGGAATACTGATATTGGCAGAGAAAAAAACAATAGGAACATTGAGTCTCAACAGTGCAGCTGTAGGTAATCCGACGGCTAATTGAAAGCCCCACAAAGGAAAAATTCCCCAGAATACACCGTAAGCTATTGACAAGGCTTTAATTCCTATGGTATCTGTGGCCTTGAAAATTTGCTCATGAATAGCCTGTCTCAGGCTTTTTTTTTTAAGTTTCTTAAAAACATCTTAGGACGATACCACAAAAAGGCAAGGGTGCACAAAAAGCTGTTTAATACAGAAATTCTGAAGAAGTCTCTGAAAGGCCTGAAGTGAGTGATACGTTCTTCGGCAGGCGGGTAATAAACATCGATCGGGACGCACATCAATTCGATACCTTCCCAGGCAGCACGTACGAGTACTTCTACCTCAAATTCATAACGGCCTGTTATAAAACGAAAATCTCTGATCGCTTTAACAGGATATAAACGGTATCCTGATTGGGTGTCGTTTAGTTTTATTCCAGTTTCTACCCAAAGCCAAAAACTTGAAAATTTATTACCAAAGTTACTTTTTGCCGGCACATTTTTTTGCCCCATATTTCTGGAGCCAATAACTATTGCATTTGGGTTTTCTGATAGTTTGTCAACAAAAACAGGAAGGTCTTTAGCATAATGTTGCCCATCTGAGTCGAGTGTTATTACATAGTCGTAACCTTGTTCTATTGCATATTCGAAGCCCCTGCGCATAGCAATTCCTTTTCCTTCGTTATGCGTATAGGAAAGTTGCATAATTAAAGGGTGCCTTTTTAATATGTCAACTGTATTGTCGGTAGACCCGTCGTTAACGACCATCAGGTGCGATATCTGATGGCTTTTCCCTAAGTGAATTGTACTGTATTCTTTACAGTCTTCTATTACTTGTTCTAATTTTTCTCCGTTATTATAGGTAGGGATAATAACACAACATTTAAGGTCCTGAAGCCTTTCTGCACAGTTTTCTTTTGTGGTCTTTTCTTTACTCATGCCAGGAACCCTTTGAATTTGAAAAACGTTATTTCACCAGCATGGATAGAACCGGTAATTTTTACTTGTTCGTCTTCTGTATTTTGGTACTTGATCTTTACCTCTAAAGAAGGAGCTTTGTCAGGAACAATAGGAATTAAAAACTTAGCCTGATTGGCTTTTTTTATAGTTAAATGTTTATTTAAAGCATTAGAAGTCAATTCTGTCAGTATTTGCATCATACAAACACCGGGAACAACCGCTTGTTGAGGAAAATGTCCTTTATAAATATCGTGATTTATATTCAAAGAAATCTCACTTTCGATAGTGCTTTCGTTGTGAGACTGATAGTTGAGTGTGTAAAAATTCTGTTCTTGAAGTAGCATTTTCTGTTAATAATTTATTACGCAGGATTGTAATATAATACTTATGAGAGACAAAGCTATTTTATTTTTCCCAATCAAATTAATATACGCCCATATTTATTTAATTTTTTGTAATCAGTGGGTTTTTCAAAAGGCGGCATACTGATGGTCAAAAGTTAATAAGTTATTGTTTACGGGTTTCAGTTTTGTAAGGATTAGAAATGAATCTCTGAGTTTAAAAATTATTGTTTATTAATCCTGTAAATTTAATAATCACAATTAATCAATGAATAATATTCAGGAGTTTTGAGGTATAAATATTGAATAAAAACGTTTATTAAAAAAAATAAAAACGAGCATAACAATGAGATTTATATAGCAACAAGGCTTATTTTTTTATCCGTTTTAAACGCATATTTAAAGGGAAATTATGATGTTGGATGTCAATAGATCCGGGCAAATTTTCGAGGAAGTCAGAAAGTGTGATAGTCACACTTTTGCCTTGATGCACCTTTGTTAAAAGCAGGTCTTTTTCCTGAAGAAAATAAAGTGTTTTGTTATTAATTTTTGTTTTTATAAGTCTTTGTTTTTCTTTTCTGAAAACAATGCCTTTTTTACCTGGAATATTATTGGCTAATAACAGAAAAAAATCTTGTTCAATTATTTTCAGGAGCAGTTTTTTGTCCATTGCTTTGAGCAGTTTGTGAACGACAAAGCCCTGTGATCCAAACTCAAAGTCAAAAAGAGTAGAACCTGACATAGTCATAAAAATTGCTCTGTAGTTGCCTGGTTTCATTTGTTTGAGTGCCAGGAGTCCACCAAAATCAAATTTTTCACCATAAGCCAAATTGGTTTTGAATACCATAGACTTAAAGTTGTCCTGAAAAGGCGCTTTGAAATTTTGTTCTGAAATCGTCGTTTTTCGACCTTCTTTCAGAGGCATAAGGTATTGAGGCGTGTTACAGCTCTGAAAGCATATAACAAGGCTAATTAATAATAAATACTTTGTCAGAAATACTTTCATTGACTTTTTGATTCTTGAATGTCATAAGGGTATAATCGCCCGATTGTTCCATCATTTTTATTTTTTGTACAGAGAAGTCATTTTTTGAAAAAAAGACCTGTATACTTTTCATAAACTCTTGTACTTTCTGTTCTATGGGAAACAATTCCACAAGATACAAATTACTGTTCTCTTTGAATTGATATTGGTATTCCGTTTCGTCTATCATCAAATCTCCCTGAATACTTCTTGTTATCATCTCATTGATTTTTCTGAAGGATTTATTGCCTGAAAGATCATAAGAGCTAACTTTTCCTTCATCATTGATAGATACTTTTCCGTTTCTAAGGACAATTAAATATTTTAAAGGTTCCGTGTATTCCCAACGTAAATTATTGTCTTTTTTGAAGAATAATTTACCATTCGATTCAATATCTTCAGACAAAACATCCAGATGTTTTATTTGAATAAAATCACTTTGCAGCGTATTGGTTTTGGATGCTACAGCATGCATTTTTTTCTGGAATCCCTCTTTGTCTTTCATACTTTTGAATTCCTGGGCAAAAGAATTATTGTAAAAGAATATAGCAGCAAATAAAAGTAAGTATTGTTTCATCATGTAGATATTTTCGATGATTGAATATAAAATTAAGCATAAGCATTAATGCCTAATAGCTGATCAGTGCCAACTACAGTATAACCCTCTTTCAAAATATATTCCAAAAACATCGGCAGGAAGGTTTTCATATGTTGGGTGTGGTCATGAAACAGGATGATGTCCCCTGTTTTTAATTTGGATTTTATTCGTTCAAAAAGTTTTTTTTCATCTTTGATCACTGTATCTAAAGAGCGCAAGGACCAGCCAATGGTTTTATGTTCCAATGTTTTAAATGCCTTTGCTATATTGGGTGTTGTGATACCATATGGAGGGCGAAAAAAACGTGGAATTTTTCCTGTGTGTGTTTGAATAATTTTATCTGTCAGCAAAGTTTCTTCTATTATTTTTTTGCTGGGGAAAAAATCATAAAAATTAGAATGAGAATAACTGTGATTTCCTATAATATGCCCTTCTGCATTCATCCGTTTCAGTACTTTTATTTGTTCCTTATTTTCTAAGTTTTTACCAATGCAAAAAAAAGTAGCAGGTATTTGGTAGTTCTTTAGAATATCTAAGACCAAATGACTTCGCTCCGGGTTTGTAACACCATCATCAAAAGTGATAGCAATTTCTTTTTTATCGTGATTGAGGGCTTTGCAATAAGAAGGCATGTGAAAGTTGCTGCTTATTTGAGTTGTACCAAAATAAGAAATTGTCAAAGCTATTATAAAAACCAACAAATACAGCCACCAGGCAGCTTTCAATAATACAGCCAATCCCCAAAGCAATAACATTCCTGCTAATACATTCCTGAAGGACAGATATTTTGGAAATGGCAGCATTTGTATTTATACTTTTGATAAGATAATAATCGAATGATTGATGTTTTGATGTTGGTTATAAATGAGGATGTTTTCAGGATTGGCATTGTTGATACCTAAAGCTATTTTTGTATTGGCATCTCCATGAATTACTTTTGCGCCAACCGCCATTGCGAAGGCAGTGCTAGTAGGGTATTCGCCACAAAGTTTTTTGTAAGCAACGACTTGTGCATCAGGAATTAAATTTTGTTCTAATGAAGCATCAGTATTACCGGACATCACCACATCAATATCCGCCAATTCAAGTCCGGCGTTTTTAATTTCCCGGAGAATACTATTTTTTACAATGTCTTTATCTTTTGGACGATACAGCATATTTACTGCTGTTATTTTTGCATAACTATTCTCTTTATTTTGATCAGACAAGACAAAACAAGCTGCCCCCTCCCCCATTGGGTGGTTTCCTTGTGCACAAGACAAGCGTTTTAATAAGATTTTTAGCCTGTCTGTCTGCTCATCAATTCCTGCAACCAATACATTTTTAGCCTTGCCATCCATAAACAAAAGGCTGGCATCTATCAAAGCAGATTCAAAAGAAACAGCGCCTTGAACATAGGTCATATTATAGCAATTGTTGTGATGCATCAAAGCGATTTGACCAGCTACTGTATTGTGTGTCGACTGAACAAAGGCTGTTGGGGTAAGGTACTGTTCGTTGTTTTCAATAATGGTTTCCAGGAATTTCTCCGTGTCCTTTACACAGCCCCAGGCGGTACCGGTGATAATGCCATCAATTGCCGGGTTCTTAGCCTCTTCAAGCGCTTTGTGAGCAACTGCCAGACCCATGCGAACTGCACGGCTCATTCTACGCAACAATTTTTTTTGAATAAACTGTTTGTATTGTGGTTCCTGGCAAACAAAAAAAGCGTTCTCTGAGGCTACCAAACCCTCCCCCATTGTTTGGTCGTAGGTGTTTTGTGGCGAGATGTTTCCGATGCCGTTTATGTACATATTTTTTTTCACAGATCAGCTATCTTTAAAAGCTTTAAAAACCAGAGAAGAAGTATTTCCTCCAAAACCAAAAGAATTGGAAAGGATATAATTCAGGTTTTGGTTTTCTAAAAGTTGAGTTTCCGGAATCATTTTACCACCTAAATCTTCAATAGGTGTTTCAAAACGTAAATTTGGATAAATAATTCCTTTTTGTAATGCCACGACCGAAAAAACGGCCTCAATTCCACCGGAAGCCCCTAATGTATGCCCTGTAAAGGCTTTGGTCGAGCTAAATTTAGGAATTTTTTCATCAAAAATTCGTTGCATTGCAAATCCTTCAGACAAGTCATTATTATTAGTCCCTGTACCATGTACATTGACATAGTCAATTTTGTCTGGGGTAATTCCTGCGGTTTCTATAGCACCTTTCATGGCCAAATAAGCTCCGGTTCCATCCGGAGAAGAAGCAGTTTGGTGATAAGCATCATTGCTGTTGGCATAACCAACTAATTCTGCCAGGATACTTTCTGGTTTTGCGGTGTCTTCAGATTCCAACACAATAAAACCAGCGCCTTCTCCCAGATTCAAGCCACGTCTGTTTTGATCAAAAGGCTGGCTGTATTGATGGTCCAGGATTTGTAAGACATTAAACCCGTTAACAGTAAACTTGGTCAGGGAATCAACCCCTCCGACAATGGCCCTGTCAA
Organism: uncultured Aureispira sp.; assembly: GCA_905480075.1. Lineage (GTDB taxonomy): Bacteria > Bacteroidota > Bacteroidia > Chitinophagales > Saprospiraceae > Aureispira. Next base: position 18,233 of record CAJQOX010000399.1, read on the forward strand.
GCAAACCATGTTTTATCATTCTGGCACCCAGCATAATTGTATTAGCAGAAGAAGAACAGGCTGTGCTAATGGTTGACACCATTCCTGTGGCCCCCAGACTATCAGCAATGCGTTCAGTACTTTCAGCACACTCGTGGGTTAGCATTGTTTTGATGTCGCCGGCTAGTTCATCCTGCATAAAATCAGCATAAAAAAGTTCCGTCAGGTCCATCCCTCCTACTGTATTGCCGGAAAAAACCCCGGTTCTTCCATCCCCTAATTCCGGACTTCCTGCAGTTCGCCAGGCTTCCTGTGCAGCAATAATACCAAGCAGGCTAGTACGACTGGCTTTCCTTTCTGTATTTCCATAGGCCATTTTTGCCAACTCCCGGTTGCTGAATTTTACTTCACAAAGAGGTATGTTCGGATTGTGAATGGTTTTCAGGTATTGTATTTTGTCAACACCGGAATTAGATGTTTTGATGTTGTCAAGTGTTTCCGTCAGATTTTTTCCAATAGACGAAATAATGCCGGTTCCGGTAATAAAAATACGTTTTGCCATATTTTGTTAATTCGAAAATTTGGCAATGAACGAGCATTGCCAAATCAACACATTTTTGAAAAATTAATCCTGATGCTGCAGGATAAATTCAGCCATTGTTTTTAATGAATGAAAGATTTGTTTTCCTTCTTCCTGATTTTTGATTTTAATGCCGTATTCTTTATCAAGCAACACGATGAGCTCTAAAGCATCTATAGAATCCAGGCCAAGTTCTCCGTCTGCGTCAAAAAGCATTTCGTCAGCATCAATTTCGTCAGGTTCTACATCTTCAAGGTTTAATTGCTTGATTATCTGAACTTTTAGTTTTTCAATTAATTCGTCCATTGTTAATTTATTTGATTAATTAATTATTATTTAATTTTATTTTACAAGATATAAATTGGCATAATAGTTAGCTTCTGTATAATCTACCCATCCGCAAAGACAGATTTTTGCATCGCCACAATCTATCATTTCTCTACTATATTCTGTTAGCATTTCCTTGTCGTATTCGTTGCTTACAAAAAAGACACTCTCTCCTTTTATCTTATACCTGATACAAATCTCACCCACCATTATATTGGGGAGAGTATATACGAAAACTGCGGGGCTCGGGAAATAGTTTTCTTTATCTTTTATTGAGTTGGCATGTTTGCTGTCTGTGTGCAGAGTGGAATTGGAATTAGACATTACAACCGCAATTTCTTCGGGTTTATATTCTTTCAGCTGATTGTCTTCGAGAAGCAGGTTGGCAGTAACAAAGGCAAGTTTGCATAGTCTGTCCATTTTGTGAAATTTGGGATAACGTAACTCAAAGTGTTTGTAGGCGCCTTTTATAAATTTAGCAAAGGGAACCTCCTTTTTTTCAAAAATAAGTTTGCCGTTCAGAAAGATTTCTCCGTTTTTTATTTCACATTGCCTGTATGTAGCTGCCGTGTTTTCCATTTATCCTTGCTCTGATTTGATATTTTGTTTTGCAAATACTACAGCTGCATTACATCCTCCGAACCCTGAAGCTGTTTTCAGGCATTTTTGTAGTTGTTTTTTTTCGTTTCGGGTAATAATATTGACCGGTAATGTTACTCCGTGTTCTTCAAATCCCAGGGAAGAATAAAGGCTGTTATTCTTCAGGGAATGAACAGCAACAATACTTTCAATAATTCCTGCAGCACCTAAAGTGTGACCAATATAACCCTTCAGGCTATTCATAGGAACATGTAGCAAATCTGCAAGGCCAAGTGCCTTGCTTTCCATTTCGTCATTATAGGGGGTAGCGGTTCCGTGCATGGATAAATAGTCCATTTCTGAGGATAAACAATTGGCGTCGTTCAGTGCTTTTCTTATAGCGTTAAACAACCCGTCCCCTGTTCTTGAAGGCCCGGAAATATGATTGGCGTCGTTGGAGGATGCGCCTCCTTCTATGGTTATAATATTGTTTTTGCTGCTCGGTTTTTCGGTACTCAGAATCATTGTTCCTGCCCCTTCTCCGAGGTTGATACCTGATCGGTTTTTATCATAAGGTTTGCAGGGGGCGTCACTCATTGCTTTGAAAGACTGAAATCCGGAAACCGTAAATTCAGTAACAAGGTCTCCTCCCGTTACAATAATGTTTTTGTATTTATTTTTTCTTAGCAGCCGTTTAGCTACATCCAATGCCAATACTCCGGAAATACAGGCATTACAAACAACAAGAGGTTTGTTTGGGTTTTTAAAATAAGACTGAATCTGTTCTGCCATAGTACCCAGTTGCACCCTGTCTGACGAAAAGTTACCGGGGTCACCCAATAAGTTGATATTTCCTTTTGTAGAGGCAATTATAATCAGTGTGTCTTTGCTTGTTATATCTACTGAAGTCTGTTGTAGGGCTTCTGCAACAGAAAGTAAAAATATCTGCTCCAGTTTGGTATATTTTTCCGGAGAAGAAAGTTGAGCAGCAGCAGGGGAAAGGTTGGATGCAGTTATTTTTGATACCCATACAGGAGTAGGGTAAATGGAGGCGTCATTGTGACATTGAACCCCTGTTTGTCCGTCTGAAATCTTATCTATATTAGCCTGAGTACCAAAGCCAAGTGAGGTGATAATGTTATCTGATATTATGTAGACAGGTGCTTTCTCCATAGCTGTTACAATAAATTCCATTTTTTCTTCCATTCCTCATAAAAAGAAGGAACGGCAATAAATAATTCTCTGTTATCATTCAAAAATACCTGAGTGGTTTCTCCTGTTGCAGACAGGGCACCATCCCGTTTACGATAAATTTTATAATCGAAAAATAATTTAGCTGCAGGTGTGTCAATAAAGGTTGTTTCTATTATTGCTGTATCTCCGTACTCCAGCGGATTCATATGTTCGCAATGCATGCTTAC
>CAJQOX010000400.1 GCA_905480075.1 uncultured Aureispira sp.
GCAGTCGGGCTTTCCACCAAAATTCTACCGCATAATTTCGTGGAACTGATAAAGGCTTCAATAAATATTCTAAAGGATAAAAAGGTGACAATCTATCCGGATTTTCTCACCGGTGGGTCTGCAGATTTTTCTAATTATAACGGGGGAAAAAGAGGGGGAAAAGTAAGGGTAAGAGCCAAAATTAATATCCTTGATAAAAAGAAAATGACGATCACTGAAATACCCTATGGTACTACTACTACAGGTTTGATTGACAGTATTATAAAAGCAAATACCAAGAACAAAATTAAAATTAAAAAGGTAGTAGACAATACCGCTGCAGAGGTCGAAATTCTGGTGGAACTTCCTCCCGGAGCCTCTCCGGAAGTGACAATGGATGCGCTTTATGCCTTTACCGATTGCGAAATATCCCTGTCGCCGAATGCCTGTACGATCAATGAAGACAAACCTATCTTCAGTACTGTCGAAGATTTGCTCAAAATTTGTACTGAACGGACTAAATTCCTCTTGAAATGGGAATTACTCAACCGCAAAAAAGAACTCGAAGACCGTTGGCATTTCGCCTCCCTCGAAAAGATATTTATTCAAAACAAGATCTATCAGGACATAGAGGAATGTGAAACATGGGAAGAAGTGATCATTGCCATCGATAATGGTCTGAAGCCCTTTATTAAACACCTTCAAAGGGAAATTGTAGAAGAGGATATCGTCCGCCTTACAGAAATAAAGATCAAACGCATCTCTAAATACAATAAATTTAAAGCGGATGAACTCATTAAGGGCATAGAAGAGGAATTGAAAGAGGTTATCAACAATTTGGAACACCTTACAGATTTCTGTATCGATTACTATCAGAACCTATTGAAAAAATTTGGTAAAGGTAGAGAAAGGAAAACTGAAATTACCAACTTCGGCACGATCAATGCCGCTTCAGTAGTGATCAATAATGCTAAATTATACATCAACCGCTCCGAAGGGTTTATTGGCTATGGCCTCAAAAAAGATGAATTCATTTCTGAATGCTCTGATATTGATAATGTCATTGTTTTCTATAAGGATGGTTCTTACAAAGTGGTAAAAATTGCTGATAAGGTTTTTGTAGGGAAAAATCCACTGCATGTTGCTGTATGGAAAAAGAAGGACAAAAGGATGACCTTCAATATGGTTTATGCAGATCTTAAGAAAGGGATCAACTACGCCAAAAGATTCAATGTGCCTTCCTGTACAAGGGATAAAAAATATCCCGTCGCAACAGGTATAGAAAAATCCAAAGTGCTCCACTTCTCAGTCAACCCGAATGGTGAAGCTGAAATAATCTCTGTTCTGCTTAGTCAAAGTTGCTCTGCTAAGAAAAAGGAATTTGAATATAATTTCGCCGACCTGGCTATTAAAGGCCGAAGTTCTAGAGGAAATACGCTTACCAAATACCCTATACGCAAAATTAAAGTCTCCAGAGAGGGAATTTCCACATTGGGTGCTATCAAGGTTTGGTATGATGATAATACAGGCCGTATCAATTCTTCTGCCTATGGTAAGTTTATAGGTGCTTTCGATGAAGATGATAAAATTATTGCGCTCTATAATGATGGCTCATATGAAATTACAAATTATGAACTGACCAACAGATATGACCCTAAAAACCTCCTCGATATCAGAAGGTGGAATGAAGATATGGTCGTCTCTTCAGTACATTACGATGGGGAAAGAAAGGCTACCTATGTTAAAAGATTTGTGGTCGAAACAAACAAACTCAGCCAGAAATACAGCTTCCTGCCTAATGAATATGTCAGTACCAAATTATTATATGCTTCTCTTTACGAAAATCCGGTGATTTTTTATAAAGTGAAGGCAGGAAGGTCCAAAACCATTGAAGGAGAACTTAAAATTTCGGGTTTTATAGATGTAAAAGGCTGGAAATCTCTTGGGAATAAATTAAGTGATTCCAAATTGATTTCTGTTAAAGCTATTCACAAGGAAGAAGAACTGACCCCGGAAAATGATATTAAGAAGAAAGTCGATAATCCTGAAGATAAAAATGAAGACAATAATGGTCAGAATACGCTCTTCTGATATCTGTTAATTGGATGCCTGACTATTCAGAAGCGCTTTGATTGCTGCTACTTCCTGTTGAAGTTGCAGCAATTTTTCTTTTTCTGACTCCAAAACTTTTACTCTTGCTTTCAGTTCTTCGTTTTCGGCAGACAATTCCTGAACAGCTTGTACCAAAGGGACTGTAAAATCTGAATATCGCAAGGCATAACTGTCCTCCCCGGAAGCAGGAAGGTCAACGCCACTGAAATCATAGGCAGATTCTTTTGCAGCCTTTTCTACATCCTGTGCCAGAAATCCACTTTCCCGCTGTAATGTAGTGTCAGATATACGGCATTCTTCCACTCCCATAAAATCGAGCATCTTTTCATTGTCCACAAAATAAGTGACTGCTTCTAACTTATTGATGAATTCCAGCCCGGGAACATCTTTTCGGATGTCGTATTTGAATCGTTTATCCGAAAGCTTGGACCAACCAACTTTTCCTCCTATACTTGTCACTTTCTCATCGCCGAAGCGGATCTGATTACTTGCCGATACATGCGAATTTGCACCAATTGCCGTAGAATTTCCATAGGCGAAGCCCCTTGAATAGGCGGCATATCCAATAGCCGTGTTTTTATTACCAGCTGTATTTCTGTAAAGTGACTGATAGCCCAGGGCTGTATTTTCATTACCTGTTTTATTGTCTTTTAATGACTGTGACCCTGTTGCTGTATTATAATCTCCTGAAAGGTTGTTCTCCAGGCTGTTTGAACCTAGTGAACTGTTTTGCAAGCCAGAAATATTTTTGTATAAAGCGTAATATCCCAGACCAATATTTTTTGATCCTGTGACATTATGATGCAAAGACTGACCACCCATTGCCACATTAAAAGAGCCCGAACTGTTGCGCATCATAGAATGATGTCCGCTTGCCACATTATAATTGCCCGATACATTATTACCTAATGTATTGGTGCCCAATGCCACATTACGATTACCGATTTCATTATTATACAAGGAGTAATAGCCAAGCGCCACATTATTCTCTCCAATAGTATTCGATTGAAGACAAAAGGACCCGAAAGCGGTATTCGCCGATGCGGTGGTATTGCTCATCAAGGCATGATATCCGCCGGCCGTATTGTTCATGCCGGTCTGATTGAAGCCCAAGGCAAAAGTACCGAATGCCGAGTTGTAATTGCCTGTACTGTTGCTGTTAAGGGTGTTTGCACCAAAGGCCACATTCTCGGAACCACTTGTATTGCGGTACATCGATTGATACCCTATACTCGTGTTGTTCTTGCCGGATTTGTTTCTGTACAGACTCCCGGGACCTACTGCAATATTATAGGATCCGGATAAGTTTGATCTAAGGGCATTATGACCTGTGGCGGTATTGTGAATGCCCGTTGTATTGTTTTTTAATGCATCCTTGCCGGAGTATAAATTGAATTGGGAAAAGCTGACAGTGCTTGTTAATAAAAGAATATTGGACAGTAGTATGATGGTAAATTTATTCATCTTTGATCAATCAGGTTTAATTATTTTCAAGTAACAAATCAGCTGATTATTGTTAAAGTTTATCTACAGGCTGTTTAATTATCATTCAAATGTAATCAGTTTTTTATTTTTATTATAATAAGAACGAAAAAGCTGTTTATCTTGGCATGCAGGTTCATGATTTTATAATTTTTTTAATACAAAAAATAATATGAAAAAAATACTGGTGCTTTGTACAGGGAACTCTTGTCGCTCTCAAATGGCCCACGGCTATTTTCAGGCTGTCGGGGGAACAGATTTAAAGGTTTATAGTGCAGGGGTAGAAACACATGGCCTCAATCCACGGGCCGTTTTGGTTATGAAAGAAGATAATGTGGATATTTCTTCCAATACTTCCAATCATATAGATGAATACAGCGATATTACTTTTGATCTTATTCTGACCGTCTGTGACAGTGCAAAAGAACGCTGTCCGGTTTTTCCTTCTCAGTCCAAACAGGTGCATTTCAGCTTTCCGGACCCTGCCGATGCTACCGGTTCTGAAGAGGATATTCTACATTCTTTTAGGATGGTAAGAAACGAAATAAAATCTTTTGTAAAGGAGTTCATCGATATCAATTTATAAGTATTGATGTATTGATTGTTGGATTTTTAAATGAATATAAATGATGAAGGAAGTTATTGTGGTCGGTGCAGGCTTGATGGGGTCTTCTGCAGCCTGGCAACTAACGGAAAGAGGTCTCGATGTTATGTTGATAGAACAACAGGATCTTGTTTATAATTCTGGTTCATCACTGGGAGAGGCTCGTATAGCAAGGGCATTAGGTCCTGAAGGTGATTTGTGGGCCTTCCTGCATAATAAATCCCTTGATGAAACTCAATTGCTGATAGATTACCTGAATTTTATCTCTGAAGAGAAGCATTCTATGACCGATTTGTATACTACCTCTCCGGTTTCCTATGTTTTTTATGAGGAGGAACCAAAATTAGGTGGATTTGAATCTGTATTGGACAACCGATCCGAATTTTGTGAATATGCTTTTTCTGATGAGGAGGCGAGGAAGAAGTTTAATATGCAGATGCCTGCTAAGGCTTCCGCGCTTATCCGTGAATTCAAAGAACATTCCGGTACACTCGATCCACGTGAACTTATCCGAAAATTACATCTTGCCTTAAAAGGTAAAGGTAATTCTATCCTTTATAATACCCGGGTCGAATCTATAAAGGAACAGAAGGGTATCTATTCTGTCGAAACTCTTAATCTCACAACCGGAGAAAATTCCGTCCTTACATGCAGCAAACTGATGGTTGCAGCGGGGGCTTACAGTGGTTTATTATTAAAAAATTTAGTTCCTGCTATCAATAAGATCATTAAACCACAAAGGGTCTTCCTCTCTTTTTTTAAGATCAACAAGAAGGTCTTTAATGCCTTTACTGATGAACAAAAAAAAGCATTGCTGAATGCCTATCCCGCTATTTACTTTACTCCCGAATTGTCTTATGCCATGATTGAAGCTGTGGATACTGACGGCATTCCCATTATTAAAATTGGCGGGCATTTCTGCCGGTCTGAAATAGAGGATGTGCATTCTGTATGGGAGCAAAAATTATCGGAGGATGAAATCAACTGGTCTGCCAAAAATACCCTTCAACACCTCAAAGATGCCTTATTACCTGTCAAAGAAGAAGAACTGCAGTTTATAAGAGGCTATTCCTGTGTTTACTCACTTACAAAAAATGAAATACCAATAGTTTCTGCTGTTGTTGATAAAAATAGAAAAACACTCCCTGATTTTGTGTTTATGGGAGGAATGTCCGGCGTAGGGGCAAAGGGGGCGATGGCCTATGGTAAAATTGCTGCTGATTTGCTGCTTGGTAAAATTGCTGCTGATTCTGCTTATCTTAAGGCGGTTGATGACCTTAGTTTTTTTAATCATTAATCTTTAAATTCATCTTTTAATCTTTAAATTCATGGAATTATCTTTTAAAAAACGTTTATTCAGGTTTATCCTTTGGTTTTTACTTCTGTTTATTGTCTTGTTTTTCTTCCGACTTGGATATGGTTATACAAAAAAAATCAATGATAATTCACAACAGGTTCAATTCTTTGACAACATCAGCAATTTCAGAAAAAATTATGCTTCCAGAGAATACAAAAAATCCGGAAACGCTCAGCAGACAAGCATGAAGGTGGATCAGAAATACGAAAAAATTGCTGAAATTAAATCCAAATCTTCAATATTTGCTGAAGAAGAAAAACTGACAAGAACAGAAATTAAAAACTTTAATGCGCTGATTCAGTTTGAACAAAAAAGCGGGAATGAAGGGGCAAGAAAACTGAACCTCGTAATTGGTGTTCCACCTGAAAATTTTGATCTGCTCTACAATAAACTGATAACAATTGGTAAAGTTCAGGCAAAGCAGATTACCAAAAAGGATAAAACCAATGAGTATAAGGAACTGAACGCCAAAAAACAATCGCTCGAAAAAATCAGAAACTCCCTCATTGAACTTAAAAGCAAAGGGGGTAAAATTGATGAATATATGAGCCTGGAAAACAGAATTCTCGAAATTGAACAACAACTGCAGGACCTTGGGGTCAGCCTCGGTGATTTTGATGACGAAAATGAGTTCTGTACCGTGCAGTTCTCTCTCATCGAGGGAAAAGAACTTAAGATAGGCCTTGTGCAACGAATCAAAGTAGCACTCGATTGGACCGTTAAAACTTACCTTAAGATGATGGTAGCCTTGTTTTTCCTTTCTATCTTTGCCTATTGTTCACTAATGATTGCCGACAAGCTGAAATTGATCCGCTTTAAAGTAAAAAACAAGGAATAAAATTTTTAGTATCTTTGTTTAAACATTAAATAGTACTTTTTTGAAAAATTACCGCAATATATCATCGCCTAAATTATTATCAATTTTATTTGTCTGCCTATCTGCATATAATGCTATAGCACAGCAATCCGCGACTATACTTTCCGACATTGAAAAGGATATTCATCTGCCCGCACATTATATTGCCTTTCATAGCACTGATAGTATAATTATTGATGGGAGGGATGATGAAGATGTATGGGATAAAACCACCTTTTCCAACCCCTTCATAGATATTGAAGGGACAGATATTCCGAAATTTGAAACCAAAGTTAAAATGTTATGGGACAATAATTTCCTGTACATCTTTGCCCGGTTGCAGGAACCACATGTATGGGGAACACTGACTAAACGGGATGCAATCATATATTACGATAATGATTTTGAAGTTTTTATAGACCCTACCGATGATACCTACGATTATACCGAGATAGAAGTCAATGCGCTCAATACAGTATGGGACCTCAAACTCAACAAACCCTACAGAATGAGGGGGAGGGCCAACTCTTTTTATAATATTGAAGGACTTAAAACAGCTGTGAATATTCAGGGTACTTTGAATAATCCTGACGATACCGATACTTGTTGGTCTGTGGAAATAGCCATCCCGATGAAAGTAGTCATGAGGGCTTTCAGAGGACACAGACTACATCCTGATGAAGGCGATTTCTGGCGCATCAACTTTTCAAGGGTTCAATGGCAATACGATATAAAAAATGGGGCCTATTCCCGCAAAACTCTTGGCGGAAAGTTGTTGCCTGAATACAATTGGGTGTGGTCGCCGCAATATCTCATCAATATGCATGTCCCCGAAAGGTGGGGATACCTCGAATTCAGCAACCAAAAACCCGGTTCTGATAAATCTAAGATGAAAATTGATAAGCTGATCGATAAACAGGTAGCATATACACTAATAAGAAAGGTGAAATACGGAAACCTGAAATATTTATTGGAATCCAAGGCAGGGGAGAAACAAAAAATGAAGACTTTTTCAATACAAGATCAAGAATTTGAATGTACTTTTATGAAAACTAATTTTGGTTTTGAATGGTTTTTGACAAATCTCAGTAATGATTCAAATCATATTATTAATGAATCCGGTCAATTCAAATCCTACTGAATATGATAATAATGAGACGCTGTTTTTCTATCTTTCTGCTATTGGTTTTAACCTTTTCCTGTATAACGGATAAGTCTATTGAATACAGTCCTGTACCTGATAAGTCAGTGATTACCGAATCAGTTTTGGCCCCGGATCCTTTTGTACTCTCTACCTGGGTGCATGGAAGTTCCGAATTTACAGATTCTGTATGGAGGAAAAAAATATTGACCTACGATTCACTGGGTATCAGTGAAATTCTTGTACAGGCAAAGCCTGATTTCTTAACTCAGTTGATTCCTGTGGCCAATGAATTCGATATAAAAGTACATGCCTGGATGTGGACCCTCAATCAGCCCGGCAATAAGGAAACTCAAAAACATCCTGCATGGTATTCGGTAAACAGGGAAGGCAAAAATTCCCTCGAATACCGTCCCTATGTCAATTATTATCAGTGGCTGAGTCCCTTTCATCCCGATGCCTGTCAGTATATTATCGATAAAGTAAAAACCTATTGCGAAATAGAAGGCCTTGCCTCAGTACACCTCGATTATGTCCGCTATGTGGATGTGATACTGGGTGCCGACCTGCAACCCAAATACAAGATCGTTCAGAATACAGAAATGCCGGAGTACGATTTCGGTTATCACCCTATTGCCCGGGAAGGTTATAAGGAGCTTTTCGGAACGGACCCTGCCCTGATGCAACACCCGGAATTGAGCACAGAATGGCGTCAATACCGCTTAAATGCTGTCACAGAACTGGTAAATGATATTGCTCAGGTTGTTCATGGTAAAGGCATTGCACTGACTGCCGCGGTTTTTCCTTTCCCCGAAATGTCAAGGCAGATGGTCCGTCAGGCATGGGACGATTGGAACCTCGATGCGGCCTATCCGATGTTGTACCATAATTTTTATCGTCAGAACATCAAATGGATAGGCTTCGCGGCTCAACAGGGATTAAATGATGTGGATTTTCCGGTGCATGCAGGACTGTTTTCTCCTGCGCTCAGAGATACTGCCGACCTTCATCAAGCCATTCTTCTTGCTAAGAAAAAAGGTACTGCCGGAGTTTGTATTTTTACCGCAGATGGAATGACACATGATCAGAAAAGTATTTTAAAAAAGTTGAAAGGAAATTTATGATCTGCAGGATATAAATAGGCTGTTAATTGTAAGGAATGCCGGCGTATACTTTAATATCTTAATATCAGAAATATCAGTATTCATTGTTCATATCATTGAAGAGGCTCAGGTGATGAAGGGTCTTAGTATTTATTAGAATTTTTTTTTGTTATCATTTCAGTGACAATACCAGAAAACCACTTTTTATCTAGATTGAATAATTTCCTTTTTACCGTATTTGTATCCCTCTTTATTTTTAAATCTCTGATTCGTTTATTAACATAAAACTGAATTTACAGAGGTTGATTTTTTTTTGTAAACATTAAGAGTTTTACAATGAAATTACGTATATTTACGTAAATAAAATGCAACTTTTGATTCATAAATAATGGTTTTTCAACCTTTTACTACATTATTTTGAAGAATTTTAAATGATTTAGAACCATTAGCTTTCAATTATCAAATAACTCCCCCGTTGATTTTAGACTAACATTTTTAAAATTGATGCTCAAGTTTAACTATAATTAATGAAAGAGAATAAATTGCTGCTTTGGATAATAGGTTCTGAGGACTTGACTTTGGGAGAACGGGTATTTAATCCTATTGCTTTTATCGGTGCTTTGGTTTCTTTATTGCAAACAATACAGGGGGTTTTGGTTTCAATGCCTCTGATTGGTCTGCTGATTCCTTTCCTTTGTATTTTAATATTTGCATCTGTTTTTTATATTTCAAGGTTCAGGAATGGTTTCAAATATGTCGTATGGCCTGTTATTATTGCTTCATTATCTGCCATTAATCTTCAATGGTTGAATGTAGGCGGTCTTGATAGCAGTCTGACTTACATGCTTATTGTCGTTATGGTAGCTTTTATTGTTATTCTACCTCCTAAGCAACATTTTTTATTTTGTTCCGTTTTCCTTATTGATACTCTTACACTTATTTTTATCCACTTTTATTACCCCTCTTTAATTAGTCAATATCCTGATAAAGCTAATCAGGCACTTGATATTTCAATTACTTTAATAATAGTACTCATTTTTACTGCTCTTATAATTAGTTTACTTAAAAGAGAATATGATAAAAAGAAATATCTGCTGGAACAAAAAAACATAGATTTGATAAAAGCAAATAATGTAAAATCTCAGTTTCTTGCCAATATGAGTCATGAAATCAGAACTCCGATGAATGGAGTCATCGGTATGGCCGATTTATTAGCAGAGACCCTACTTTCAGCAGAACAGCATGAATTTGTTGATGCTATTCAAATAAGTGGTGATCGATTATTAAATATAATAAATGAAATTCTTGATTTTTCTAAAATTGAAGCAGGGGAATCCAAATTGAAGAATGTTAAATTTAATTTGCGTAAATGTATTGAAGATGTACTGATAATAAATCAGCCCTTTGCCAACAAAAAATCGCTGGAACTTCTATATACTTTTCAGCATGATGTTAATGAACATATAATCGGAGATGAGGGGAAAACAAGGCAAATATTACTCAATTTGGTTAGTAATGCTATTAAATTTACAGATAAAGGACACATTCTTATATCCATTAAATCTACATCTGAACAAAATAAAAATGAATTAATATTTTCTGTTGCTGATACCGGTATTGGTATTTCTTCTGATAATCAAAAAGGACTTTTTAATGAATTCTATCAGACAGATATTAATGCTACCCGGCAATATGGAGGAACGGGTCTGGGACTCACAATCAGTAAACAACTTGTTGAGTTTATGAGTGGGAAGATATGGTTGGATAGTGAAGTTAATAAAGGATCTGTTTTTTATTTTTCTATCCCTTTTTCCGGCATTAAACAACACGATATCGATACGCCTTCTGAAAATTATTCCCTGCTTTCAAAAAAAATAATGATTGTTGATAATTATGACTTTGCAGGGAATCAGATATCAGATTTAATTAAAAGCTGGAAAGCCGAACCTATTCTTATAAAAACTGCAAATGAAGCTATCAAATGTTCCAAAAATGATGTAGACCTTGTAATCATTAATTATCAATTAAAAGATATGAATGGTTTGAAATTAGGTTCATGTATTAAAGAAAATAATCCTGACCTACCTATGATAATGATCAGTTCCGGAGGAAAATCTTCTGGATCTGAATTTAATAAGGTTTTTAATGTTTCCATGCTTAAGCCTATCCGGCATTTGATTTTGAGAGATAATATTTTTTCTTTATTAAAGCTTAAAAAACAGGAAAATAAACAGGTCAATTTAGAAACAGATGTTATATCTACAGAAGATACTACGAACTACCATATTCTGGTCGCTGAAGATGATTTGATCAATCAGAAATTAATTCTTCGAATACTTAAGAAGCAGGGGCATAAAATTCAGTTGGCTTCAAATGGATTTCAGGCTTTTGAATTGACTAAAGAAAATGATTTTGATCTTATATTTATGGATATACAAATGCCAATCATGGATGGTATTGAATCTACCAAGAAAATATTGGAATGGTTTAAAGATAAAGAAAAAAATGCTCCGCCCATAATTGCAATAACAGCTAATGTAATGCCTGAAGATAAAGAGAGGTGTTTTAGATCAGGAATGACCTTTTATATCAGCAAACCAATATCTTCTGATAAAATTAAAAATGCTATTGATCATTCTATTAACCTGGCCGCATTGAACAATAATTCGAGATAATAATTAAAATGTCCTTCCTTTTTTCATTAGCAGTTCTCGGATTTTCTGCATTTGCAAAGGCATCTGATTTAGTTCCTCTTTTTAATTTGCAATCCTATCTTTTCTTCGGGTTGAGGCAGGGGCCTAACAAAGACATTTTAAAACAGAAATAATCACTGATTCGAGGAGTTAAATAATAATCGGAATCATTTTGATTTTCAATTTCTAATTGTTTTACCCATAATTAATAAACCACTGCAAGTTACATTAACAGACTGCTGATTATTTAAATTTTGAGGGATTGTGTTTTTCTTAAATATAAGTATTTACAGCCTGTATTCAGGACATACTTTTGATACCACCTGATAGATTTATCAGATTAGTATAACCTTGTTTTTTCAGTTGCTGAATAGCAATTTTACTCCTTATACCCTTGGCACATATTACGACCACCGTTTTGTCTTTAGGTATTTTATCGACATATTCAATGATTCGGGGCAGCGGAATATCCAGAATATCACTACCATTTATACGGGGTTGTTCCCATAGTTCTCTAACATCAAGAATTGTATAATCTTTTATGTTTTTGAAAAATTCACCGGCAGAAATTTCTTTTATATCCGATTGTTTTTTTCTACCC
>CAJQOX010000401.1 GCA_905480075.1 uncultured Aureispira sp.
CATAGCACACAAAAAGCCTCCCGCGCGGCAAGCTACAGGCCGTAACTATCGTTTGCTCAATGTAAATCGAATATAAATCAAATAAAAATCAAATAATTCAATTATAAGTCGTATTATTGGATAAAATACAGATAAAAATCAAATAATCTAATTAATGGAATCCAAACTAAACTTCGACTTTAAAACAAATCAATACATCATAAAAAAAATAGGTTTTATTGATTCGTTTAAAGGAAAATGGACTGGCCTGGAAATAAAAGAATCTATTTATCTTAAAGAACTTAAATTAATAGCAACAATTGAAAGCATAGGTTCTTCTACCAGGATTGAAGGTTCTACTCTTACAAATGAAGAGGTCAAACATCTTATCGATTCAGTAAAAATCACTTCATTTAAAAGCAGAGACGAACAGGAAGTTTTTGGTTATTATGAAGTTCTAAACCTTATATTAGACTCCTTTGATCCTATTGACATTAAGGAAAACCATATTCACCATCTTCATAAATTATTATTAAAAGCATCTTCTAAAGATGAAAGTCATAGAGGAAAATATAAAAGTTTATCCAATAAAGTTGTAGCAAAATATCCAGGAGGGAATCAAAAAGTAATTTTCAATACAACAGAACCTTTTCTTGTGAAAGAAGAGATGAAAACATTAATTACATGGACCAATAAATATATTAATCACGAAGAAATTCATCCCTTGATAGTAATTGCCACATTTGTCTATGAGTTCCTCTCGATTCATCCATACCAAGATGGAAATGGAAGGCTTTCAAGACTTCTTACTACTCTGCTTCTCTTAAAAAGCGAGTATGATTTTATGAAATATGCTTCTATGGAGATTGAAATCGAAAAAAGTAAAAAAGACTATTATAAAGCGCTCATGAATTGTCAAAAACATCGGGGATCTGATAAAGAAATAATTGGTGAATGGATTACTTTTTTTCTGGAAATGCTAGAGACAACTATTCTAAAATTAGAAGAAAGATATAGTCAAATAAAAGACAAAAAAAGCTATCTCAATGATAGACAAAAAGAGATTTTAAATTTCATTTCAGATAATGAACCTGTCAAAATAAATGACATCATCTCTAATCTTAAAGATTACACTTCCTATACCTTAAAAAAAGACATGAAGTACCTGTCGGATGAGGGTTATACAAAAAAAATGGGTCAGGCAAGAGCTACAATTTATATCATTAATGAGAAAAAAATAATTGAGTTTAAAAACTAAGTATTAATGCTGTAAGTCCAGGCATTAAGATAAGGTTGCACAAAACCAAGCCGAGTACTACTTAATTGATATCAAATAAAAAATGAATACATTAAAAAAATCAAAATATTATCAATGTATTAGACAATCAAAATCAAAGCAAAAAACCCAATAACATGAGCAAAGCGAACTGCGCTGACTTGCTGCTGTGCACCAAGGGCCTGGCCTATAGCCCATAGCAGCACAAAAGCCCACTCGCGAGGCAAGCTACCTGTCATACCCAATCGTTGTCAGCAATTTGAACTAAATTTGAACTAAAATAGTATACTAGGTGTTATCGGATTAAATTAAATAACAATGTGTCAAAACCTTTATATAGCCACAAATCAAACACTAAATATCAATGCTTGGAAAGAAGATGGAATTTTTCACATTTCACCAAATCTTTCAAATAAAGAAATATTAGGTATTCGTCCTAAAATGGAAAACAAAAACATCTACCATTTAGGAGCTTTTAAAGGCTGTTCTTGTGAATTCAGAATTGATGAATACTTTTTTGAAGAAGAAAAAGTACTTATTGAAGAAATTGATTATACTTTATTAAAGAAAGAAAAAGCATTACAATTAAAATCAATTCAAAAACTTCTGGAGTTAATTAGATTCTTATCTAAAAACGAAGATCTTGAGTTTTATTCTTGTTGGCATGAAGATTTAAATCTACCTATTCAAGAAAAACTAAATCTTAAAATGGAAGAAATCACTCTTGAGAAAAATTACTTTAACTTAGTTGAAAGAAGAAAAATTATCTTCTATAAATAAAGCAAAAATTAAATGGGACTAATTACTACTGTTTATGGATATATTCAAGAGCATCCAAATTTAGATAAAAACTTAAAAAAACAGAACAAACTAATTCTAAAAAACTTGCCTTTCTGCAAAGATGATAAATGGCCCCCTCTCTCTAAAGAAATGTTTCATATTGTTGATGGTCCAAAGCCTCTTTATGTTTCATATTGGGGAAGAATTATTACAATTGGCGCTTCTCTAAAAGGAGTTGAGTATGAATGGGAAGAGTGGCTAAATAAATTTGAAAAAATGCTTTCAAGAATTTATTGGATTGCAGCCAATGTTCACATAGAAACAGAATGGTATGGATTACTAAATTATAATTGGAAAAACGATTCTCCAAGTTTTAAATCTAACAATGCTATTTTAAATACTAAAGATAAGTGGACATTTTCTGGCGACAGAAGAAAAATAATAGACTTTGAATAAAAAACAACTGACAACAGTTAGCGATCAAAATTCGGTGGGTCCTAGGGACCCCACCAATTGTATCGCTTTGTTGCACTGAATACCTACGCTGTAGCCTGCACCTTATTCCATCTGTGTAATTTCAATAATTCAGCTTAGGTAAACTCCGTCGCTATACAAGCGAAGAATTTTAAAAAACAGGAATATATCCAATCATTTTTCAATGAAAATATTGCTTTTTAATGAATAAATAGCTCTTTTTAGCCCTTTTTGTTGAGCTATGGTCATAGAATGCCGCTCGTATTTTAGGTAAATCCAGTGCTTAGCTACGAGTGGATAAAAATCCATAATGTTAGCGCTTGTCGGGGCTTTATTAATTGGACTTCAACTGCCACTTTTCTGCCTGGCCTGCAGCTATTTTTAGTCCCTATCAAAGGGCTTATTTTCTATATAGGATGCAGTTTAAGAAGACAGAAGGAATGAATCGATAGGAAAAATAAATTAAGCAGGACTAAATTATCTCCTGCAACTTTGAGATTGTAAAATCCACCTCCTCTGTAGTATTGTGATGAGAAAAGGAAAAACGGACAGAATGATAGCCTTCAGGTACTTTCAATTTACTTAATACCCTAGAATCCTTTACGGCACCCGAATTACAGGCTGAACCGCCCGAGGCACTGATTCCCTTTAAGTCAAGCTTGAACAACAACATATTGACTGCAGTTTCTGTTTTGAAGGATACATTCAGTACAGTGAATAAATAGTCTCCCATATAATCACCATTGAAGTGTATGTCTGTAAAGTTTTCTTTTAGTTTGGAAATGAAATAAGAGCGGACCTTTTCTATTTGTGATCGACGTTCATCCAGAAATTCTATTGCCTGTTCCAATGCACGGCCAAGTCCAACGATTGAGGCAACATTTTCTGTGCCTGAACGCATCTTTCTTTCCTGACCCCCTCCGTCAATCATAGCACCTATACTGTTGTTTTTGTTTATATACAAAAAACCAACTCCTTTGGGACCGTGCAGTTTATGGCCGGAACCCGATAGGAAATGCACATTCAGTTTGGATACATCTATGGCAATATGCCCGACTGATTGAACCGTATCTGTGTGGAAATAGGCCTGATATTTATTACATAATCCGCAGATTTTATCTATTGGGTTCAAAGTACCTACTTCATTATTGGCATGCATGAGTGAAACCAGGGTTTTCTTGTCACTGCCACTTAGTAATTCCTCAAGATGTTCAATATTAGCCCTTCCGTATTTATCCAGTTCAACATATATTACTTCTATATCCTGAGAACCCATTCGGTTGACTGTATTGAAAACACAGGAATGTTCAATTGGGCTTGAAATAATTCTTTTTACACCCAAATCACGGATAGCACATTTTATTGCTGTATTGTTTGCCTCTGTCCCTCCTGAAGTAAAGATAATTTCAGATGTTACAGCACCAAGAGACATAGCTATTATCTTGCGTGCCTTTTCTATTCCTGCCTTGGCAGTCCTGCCTTCCTGATGAGAGGAGGAAGGGTTGCCAAAATTGTTTTTTAGAAAGGGAAGCATGGCTTCCAAAACTTCATCACACAAGGGTGTTGTCGCTGCATTGTCTAAATAAATACGCATAATATTAAATTATCAGATCTTTAAATTATGTTGTAAAAAGAGTTATTCGTTATCAAAAATCTCCTCTGATGATATCACTCATATCAGATTTTATTTTGTTGGCCAAAGTCTCAGCAGTTGTAATGGATTGACTTTCAGTGTAAATTCTTATTATTGGTTCTGTATTTGAGCGCCTAAGGTGAACCCAGTTTTCATTGAGTTGTATTTTTAGTCCGTCTACCGTATTTTGAGGGTATTGTTTATATTTACTCTGTAGCTTTTCAAGTAATTCTGATATATTTATCTCTGGAGTAAGGTTAATTTTATCCTTGATGATAGTATAGTTGGGGTATTGAGAGCGTATTTTCGATACTGACTTACCGCTAGTTGCCAGATAAGACATAAATAACGCAACACCAACCAATGCATCACGGCCATAATGAAGGACAGGGTAGATGATGCCACCATTTCCTTCTCCTCCGATGATAGCATTTGTTTCCTTCATCATCTTTACTACATTGACTTCTCCTACTGCAGAAGCTGTGTATTCACCACCATGATTTTGTGTAATCTCCTTCAGTGCCTGAGTTGATGAAAGGTTTGAAACAGTGTTGCCTTTCTGAAATTGCAATACATAGTCAGCAATAGCAACCAAAGTGTATTCTTCTCCAAACATTTCACCTTCTTCTGTTACAAAGGCAAGTCTGTCAACATCAGGGTCTACTGCAATTCCCAGGTCAGCTTTATGAAAAACAACTTCCCTTGCAAGACCGGTAAGATTCTCGGGTAATGGTTCGGGATTATGAGCAAATTTTCCATGCATTTCCTCATTCAATGTTAAAACCTCACAGCCCAATTGTTCCAATAGAGGAACTATCGATAAAGCCCCTGTAGAATTAATACAGTCAACCACCACCCTGAATTGCTTTTCTATTATTGCTTCAGATTTAATTAAGTCCAAACCCAAAATAATATCTATGTGTTTCTGTATATATCCAACCGCTTTTTCATATTTACCCAATTTGTCAATCGTAGCATATTTTATATTTCCGGACTCAATAAGATCAAGAATTTCCTGACCGTCTGTCTGAGAAATGAACTCCCCGGAATTGTTCAGAAATTTTAATGCATTCCATTGTTTGGGATTGTGACTTGCTGTGATTACTATTCCTCCACCTGCACCTTCTATTGTTACAGCAATTTCTACCGTTGGCGTTGTAGATAAGTCAAGGTCTAAAACCTTTATTCCCATCATACGTAGAGTACCACTAATCAATCTGCTTATAATTGAACCTGAAACCCTTGCATCACGACCTAAAACCACTAATGGATTTTCTGTAGTATTTAAGACCCATTGTGCAAAGGCCGAAGTACTTTCAACAATGTCTTTAGCCGTTAAGTTTTCTCCTGCATTTCCGCCGATTGTTCCCCGGGTTCCTGAAATAGATTTTATTAAAGCCAATTGTATAGTTTATGTATGTATTAAAAAATTGTAAATGAATTGATTTTTTACTAAATATATGCTATGGTTTAGAAAGATATAATTTTCAAATTCAACTCAACTTTCAAATCGCACAAAAATACTCTTTTTCTTTTAGATTTAGGATTTTTTGATGAAAACTTATTTCATTTTATTTTAATATTTTAAAAAATATGATCTATCGGCCTATTTTTGTTTTTTTTTATTATTCAGCCTTAAATATTTCGATTTTTTAATCAATTTTTAGTTTTTTATTATTAAAATCGATTTAAATTACAGATTTAACTTATTTTATCGTTATACTTAAACAGTATAAATAGATGATTCAGAAGTAAATATTCAAGGTTTTAAAAATTACAAAAATTCGGAGATGCCAAATTTACATATAAAAATATCAGCCTGTATTTTAATTTTATTTTCATTTTTTGCCTGCGAAAGAGTAGTCGATACACTGGAACCGATTTCTTTTGATTATTTCCCTTTGGAAACAAATAAATTCAAAACCTATAAAATTGATTCGACGGTTTATGATGAATACAATTGTTCGGTTACCAAAACATCCTATTATATAAAAGAAGTTACCGGAGCAGAAGGTACTGACGCAGAAGGAGACCCTTATTATCCTGTTTACAGGTATATTACCTATGATACGGCACAACCATGGGCCTTACTTAATATATGGTCAGAAAAGATTGAAGACAATCAGGTGCAAAGAGTAGAAGATAATCAGCGATTAATTAAATTAACCTTCCCTGTATCCAATGATAAAAGATGGGATGGTATTCCTTATATCCGAAGAGATACGCTCGTCCCGCTCAGAGGTGGGGTAATTGACATGTATAAAGATTGGGATGATTTTGTAATTCATTCTGTTGGTGAAACATTTGTAGATACTGTTTCCGGTACTTTATACACAGATGCTGCTCAGATTTCACAGGTGGATAAAACAAATAATATTGAAAGAAGATTCTCCCGGGAGGTTTATGCTAAAGATATTGGATTGGTATACAAAGAGATGTGGATCCTTGATACTCAGTGCAGGATTAATTGTAGTGGAGTAGGGGATATCGCTACCTGTATTTTTACTCAGTGGGAGGATAAAGCTGAAAAGGGTTTTATTATTACTCAGACTCTTATTGATTATAATTGATCAGTATATTTTTTCGGTTCTGCAGTGCCCACGGTATCAATTTGCTTTCTTAAAATAAAAACTATCTTCCACCGATGAGCTTTCCCAGGGAATCTGCATACCTTCTGATGATTTTCGTACATTTCTGCGCACCTGTTTGAAAACCTCCTCAATAGGTCTTCCTTTTTCATGCATTGCCTTTAGTAATTCCTGAGTATAAAGGCTGTTGACACCTTCGCCATCCAATGCAACAGAACCGGGGCTTGTTGAAAAGGCAATAAAAGAATTGTATGGCGCAGAACCAATTGAGGTTAATCCGTTATAACTTGCATGTTTTGATTTCTCAAACTCATCCTTGTAGGGATTGTCCCGGCAGGCATCAAGAATTATAATATTCATATCGTTCTCTGCATATTCAAATTCTGATAAAACCCGACCTAAGTCTACAGATTCAAACTCTATATCATGAATCTTATTGATTATTGCATCAACAGGGACCAAAAAATTACGGCCATCTGCCTGTAATCCATGTCCTGCATAGTAAAATAGTCCGACTCCTCCCACCGTATGTAATTTTTCACCAAATTCACGGATTGCCTTTTTCATAGTCTTTTGATTGATATCACGGAGAACGTAGACATCGAATCCCGACTGTTGAAGTTCATATGCTATAGACATGGCATCATTAACCGGGTTTTTAAGAGGCACCTTATCATAGTGTCCGTTCCCTATAATCAATGCAGTTCGTGCTTGAAAGCTATCAATATTATTCAATGCCTTCAAAAATTTGCCTTCATGACCACCTGTCTGATCTGCAGAATCCTGATTATTGCTGATGAAGATCACTTCCTTTTTCTTTTCCTTTATTATTTCTACGAAGGTTCCGTCCCGCCAATTTCCTTTCTGCTGTCTTCCATCTGCGAATATATATATACCTTCACCATGCCGGTTGTTGTTGACATACTCTCCTATATATTTTTCACCGTTCGTCCAGGTAAAAGTGCCGTAACCCTGACGTTTCCCCTCTATAAAAGGGCCCTTGTAGGTACTTCCGTCTTTGTTGTAGTAGGCACCGCGACCATGTGGAAGGGCATTTTTGAACTCACCTATATATTTGTCGCCGTTTTCAAAAATAAATCGTCCCTTTCCGTTCTGACAATCACCAATTGTACAGCCTGTATCTTGTCCGTATGAAAAGGTGTACAGAAATAGAAGACAGAATTGAATTATGGCTGAATACATATTATTAGTTTTGGTGATTTTTTTAGCAACGTAATGCAAAAATCAATAATCATTCCTTTTTCAGATACACGATTACAAGATTAATATATTACAGGATTTCAAAATTATACGATGATGCAGAATTATATCAGGAATACTTTTTTGATTAACTGAGGTCAATGTTTTTATCCTTGTCAAAACCTAATTCTTCATTTATCTTCTCTTCTTCGATCATTTTCTCTACTTTTTCAGACTTTGTATTTATGATTGATTCTTCCTGTTCTGAATAAAACTGAAGAATGCGATTTTCATAATGAGAAGGGGGGGCTTCATGATGAAAATGCATGGTCAGACTATCCTTTTTTTCACGATTCAGGTTTCTTTTTTTCTTGATATTCTGAAGGGCACTCACAAAATTTTTGGGTACTATCTTTTCTTTTCGGAATTCACAAAGGGCAATAATAAATTCGGCACCCAGAAAAATTAATTGTGCAGAATAGGAAACCCAAATAAGGATTACTATTAAAGACCCTGCTGCACCATAGGCAGAAATTACTGTGGTTCTGCTGAGATACATACCCATTGCCATCTGCCCGAACCAAAAAAGTATTGCTGACATAAAAGCCCCGGCCCAGATATAGGACCATTTCAAACGTACTGCAGGTAATATTTTAAATAACATGGCAAAAAATAAGGCAATCAGAAATACGGAAAGTCCCAGGTTCAGGAAAACAAGAAAATAATTGGTTAAATAATCCAGGTGCGGGTAAATATATCCAGGTACTATATCTTTAACGAATTCTTCATTTGAATACTTATAATTACTGATTTTTAACAAAAAAGCATTTAATAATATTGAAACAACCAATAATGCACCAATACTCAGTACCATTCCCATCGATAAAACCCGGTTCATCAGTACTTCCAGAATTTTTACTCTTTTGGGGACGCCTTCTACCTCAAATATATGATTCAATGAGGATTGTAAGGCATAAAATACGCCTGTTGCTACAAAAAATAAAAAGGATACCCCCAGTATTGTAGCCCACCAGTTTGTGTCGGGAGTACCGATATTGATTACAG
The DNA here is from genome assembly GCA_905480075.1 of uncultured Aureispira sp. Classification (GTDB taxonomy): domain Bacteria; phylum Bacteroidota; class Bacteroidia; order Chitinophagales; family Saprospiraceae; genus Aureispira. The sequence goes on from CAJQOX010000401.1 coordinate 8,996, forward strand.
CATCCTGTATCTGATTTGCTGCATCAGGCCCCAGAGAATCTACCAATGAATTGAAAACTTCACCGCGAACAGCTGCTTCACCAAAAAAAAAGCCGACCAGACCTACAATGACTATTATAAGGGCAGGAAGAGAAAATATGGTATAGTAAGCAAGGGCTGCACCTAGCCTGAATACATTGTGTCTGTGATAATTCCTGATAGTGGTCTTTAATACCGTATAGGGAGGATGTACAAAAGGGCGCACATGACGATGATTGTAAACCTTGTTTACTTTTGGGATTATATTATTAAGTATGAAGTCTATAAATCGGTTGTACATAGAATATTTTTACTTCTCTTTCTTGATTTATGGAACGATTACTTTAAATTAATAAATTATTATAATTCTGCCAAAGGATTAAATTTGATTTATTCTAATATACCATTTTTTATCTGATCTGAAAACTCCTGATCTTCTATTATGATTTCTTAAATATTCTTTGTGACAGCTTCCAGGATTATAGCGGAACCTGTCCCTAAGCCTGCACAGGAGGATGCCATTCCTGTTTTTATTAAACTGTTACGGCCCATTTCTTTAGAAAGCGATACCAACAGACGGGCAGAACTGACTGATATCGGATTACCGATTGTCAGGGCACCACCGTTGGGGTTTACCTTCTGTGGATTTGCCCCTAATTCTCTTGTACAAGCAATGGCCTGAACAGCAAAGGCTTCACTAAGCTCAAGCCAGTCAATTTCTTCTATTGAAATACCGGTTTTATTCATTGCTTTTTGGGCTGCATAGACAGCTGAAAGGCTCATGTTGTTAGGATGACAGGCTGCGGATGACCATGCTTTTACTCTGGCAATCGGCTTAATTTTATTTTTTCTGATAAATTTTCCCGAGGCCAATGCTATCAGGGCGGCACCATCACCAATTCTTGCAGCATTCCCTGAGGTGATAGATTTACCTTTTTTTAGCAAATGTGGAAGTTTAGATAATAATTGCAGAGTCAGTATTCTGTGCTGTTCATCGGTTGATTTCATCAGCCCCCTCTTGTCTTTAATTATTGCTATTTCTTTTTCCCATTTTCCTTTGTTAAGGGCATTCTCATATTTTAAACGGCTGTTAAAGGCATATTTATCCTGTTCCTGTCGGCTGATATTGTATTTTTCTGCCAGTAACTCTGCAGTCTGAGGCATTGAAAGAGGCGGAAAATGATGATGTATTTCAGAATTCACAAATCGCCAGCCTATCAGACTATCTTCTATACTTCCATCGGTCTTACTTGTAATCAAAGGACTCCTGCTCATACTTTCCACTCCGCCGGCAAGGTACATTTCCCCTTCTCCAAGAGCAAGACAACGAATGGCCATGATGACGGAATCTATTCCGGAAGAACATAGACTGTTAATTGTTGTAGCTGTCGCTGTATAGGAAAGACCCGATAACATGCCTGCCATTCTCGCTACGTTCCTGTTGTCTTCGCCGGCCTGATTTGCACAACCAAGGATGATACCGTCTACCCAATCCGGATCAATGTTGTTTTTTGTAATTATTTCGCGGACTACAAAGGCTGCAAGGTCATCGGGGCGAAGGTGAGATAGCATTCCATTTAACTTGCCTATCGGAGTTCTTAATGCATCAATAATGTATATTTCCTCTATTTTGTTGTTCATTTCAGGCAAAATATTAATTTTGCAGTGTTATACAGATGTAGAAATCTAAAAATAATTACAAATTTAACACTTTTATTAAATTATACTCATATTATGGGGCAAATACAAAGAATTCAATCCGTCTACCTTTTCCTTGCTGCTGCAATTGCAGGGCTCTTATTTTCTTTGCCTTTTGCTGTTGCGCCCGTTCAGCAGGAAGGTGTTTTTTTGGATGGAATGCTCAATCTGAACGACCACCCGGTATTAATGACGCTTGCTGTACTGTCTATTGTCCTTTCAACAGGTACTATCTTTTTATTCAACAATAGAAATCTGCAAATGAATCTTGGAAAATTAAATATTCTGGTAATTGCAGGGCTGCTATCCTTTGCAGGCTATCTCTTTTATTCCTTTATGAATGTTGCTTCTGTGAGTGGGGGACTTATAATTCCCCTAATTATATTTGTTCTTGTTTTTATGGCCAACAGAAACATTCAAAAGGACGAAAATCTTGTCAGGGATTCAGACAGACTCAGGTAGTATCCTCTTTTCCGGATTTATTCATCCTGTCTATTCCCAATCCTAACCCAAGTAGTATGAAGTTTGGTATTGCTACTATCCAATAATTTGCTATAGTTTCTTTAGCATCACTTTTTTCCCGTTCCCGGATACTTTCCTGAATATTTTCAGGTATACCAGTCATATTTATTTTTTGAGGAACGGCGCCGGGCAATTGTGTACGCCTGATTTCCTGAAATTGAAAGGCGATTATGCCGGCGCCCAATATTCCGGTAATAGCACAGATGTACATCCATTTGGATGGAAAATCAGGACGCATTAATTTGTGTATAAATAATCCAAGTCCCAGTATTGTTATTCCATAAAATGGCAGAACATATATTAACATATGGTCGAGACTTATTGTATATACATTAGGGGTGTTCTGTGCTTGTAATGCAGATATTGTAAGGCAGAAAAATGTTACAAAAAGTATTTTTGTCATTGTTGATTATCTTTTTTGAGGGAATTAGGTCCAAAAAGTGTACTTAAGAATGAACTATTATGGTAAAGGTATATTTTTATTAACTGTTTCAGTTATTATTCTTTTGCTATTAATTTTTTTTACTCCTCAGACTCCAAAAATGATTGCTTGTCAGGAGGTATTCAGTCTCATTTTTAATCTGCCTGCTATAAAGGTATATAGAATGCTCAATTAATATTTTTTATTAAAATACCTTGAAAACAAGAAGATTTCAAGAAAACTTCGTCTTTTGTTTAGCTGTTTATTGTCCTGAAAAAATGTATTTTGATTGTATAATTCAGTTGTTTTACTCTTTAGGGAACTATAGTAATCTTGTTTCTTAGCGGCCACTGTGTTTATGATATAAAACGTTTCAATAAGATTTTTTATCATGGATTTTTGGATTAAAAACATTTTAAAATTAAATAAATTCCATCGTGATTTCCAATCATTTTTATCTTCTCAATGTTTTCAACATGATCGTATTGTCTTATCCTGAACTAATATTTAAAAAATTATAGAATCAAAAGTTAATCTATTTATAAATAAAAAACAATCCCGCTTTTCATTACGAAAAGCGGGATTGCAATACTGTAAATTATATTGAAATATTATTTACAAATAATCGGAAAGCTTTACCGTTTCGCCACACATGCTGCTTTCAATTTTGAATAGCAATTTTGTAGCTTTTGAACCGTCAGAAAGAGAGATTTTTCTGCCGGTATCACAACTTACAGAAGTAGAACCTCCACGGTGATTGAGTTTTACAACCCCCTTGCCAGTATGAATACGCAAATCTTCTTTGGTGTCGTTGATGATTTTTACAGACCCCTGTACATTGTCATCACTGTTCAGTTCAGTTTGAATGATTTCCTGTGGTACAGTATTATTAGCATTTGAGTTTAAAATAATTGCAAAAGTGAATAAAAAACTTAAAGTCAGTAATTTCATAGTGTATAGTTTATTTGTTATTAATATTTATAAATAAAGATATAATATTATTCATAATTATTTAATTTATTCTGCATTTTCATTCTGTCTTATTTACAGATGATATTTTTAATGCTGCCTCAAATTTTTTGTAAATTCATCTACCTGCCATCATTTTACCCTGATTTAATTGTTTTATACAGATTTCTTTACCTAATTATTAATTTGTTAATAAAAGTTAATATTTTGGAGATATTATATGTTCAGCTTATAAATTTCAATTGATATGTATTTGCATAAAAATGAAGACACTTACTCTAAATTCTGGAAAATTGAAATTGCAGATTGTCATGTTAATATTCTTTATGGAAAATCGATGAACAAGGGCAGACAAATTCACAAGAATTTCGACAATAAGCTACAAGCTTTTAAATACTATAGAAATCAAATTTATCAGAAGCTTCAAAATGGCTATCAAAGCACAGAAGATAAAATTAAATCGGCAGACTTTGATGATAATTCCTTTAATCAATACATTCAAAACCGAGAATTTGAACAAGCTATTCAGTGGATAAATCTATTGGGAGAATTTTCTGAGTTATGTTATGAAGAAAAATTAATCAATGCATTATTACTCGATAACAAACAAGTAGAAGCTGAAAGATTTATTTTTGGAAAAATTAAAAATTGTTTAAATTTACAAATTGTAGTTAGGCAAATAAGAAACCTTAGTAGTATGAATCCGCTAATGTCTCGTATTATGATAGGTAACCTGCCCGCAAAGCCGGAGGATACAGACCTGATAGAATATTACACCCACTTTGCCATTGCTCAATCTCGGATGGGTATGATAGATGCCTCAGAAAAAACGCTCCTGAATATTGAAAATATCGAAGTGAAAATTATTTATCTTGCCAATCTGCTCGATACTTATTACGTCAAATCAGACCTGCAAACAGGAATTCTGAATAAAGCACTCTCATTGCTCGATAAAATAACCCTTAATAATGATAAAATGTTTAAGCTCCTGATTCTACTCAGTAAAGGGGCCCGGAATATTAAACAGCATCAATTAGCAGTAACACTTTTTGAAAATGCACAGAAGTTCTCTTCCTGATTTTTACTTATTTAATTAATTGCCTTTAAGCTATTTTTGAAACGATCATTTTATCATTCGAAATGCTATAATCATACTTCGCATTATTATTAAGTTCTTTTATCTTTGTGGCATTCCTTTTCTTCTGTTATTTTCAATGGTTTTCAAATTTTTATTCTGATGTAATATTGTTTCTCTTAGTTTTTTAATAAAAAAAGTTAAATTTATGCTACTTTCGCAAACAAAATAATATAAAAGATGGAAGATATAAAAACAAAAATTGCCGGTTTAGGTTTCTTTGTCCCTGAAAATGTGGTGACTAACGATGATTTGTCTAAAGTCATGGACACGAACGATGAATGGATACGGGCAAGAACAGGAATCGAAGAACGACGATATGTTACCCGTTTTAAGGACACTCCGGCTACAATGGGGGCTGCGGCTGCTAAAATTGCTATGGAAAGGGCAGGGGTTACCGCAGAAGATATTGACTTCGTTATTTTTGCCACTCTCAGCCCGGATTATTATTTTCCCGGTGGGGGAGTCCTTGTTCAAAGGGAACTTGGCCTGGGACACTGTGGTGCACTCGATGTACGTAATCAATGTTCAGGTTATCTCTATGGTCTTTCTGTTGCCGATCAGTATATAAGAACGGGCACCTACAAAAATATTCTGCTTATTGGTTCTGAAGCCCATTCGCCTGGTATTGATTTTAG
>CAJQOX010000402.1 GCA_905480075.1 uncultured Aureispira sp.
TTTGCTTTGACTTGGTAGCTACTTCTACCTGCGTAGAAGGTCTAGATTGTTCTGTTTCTATGAAAACCTATGCAGATGGAGAAGTTGGAGTTTGGGCTGACATTGGATGTACTGTTGATTTGCCTATTTCTCGACCTTCCAGTTTAACCTGTATCCTTTTGACTGACGGATTAGAGGAGTTTAAAGGAGAAGTTAATGGTGACAAAAACTTTTTATCGTGGATTGTAAATGAACAGCTTTCTGTTGACAAATTTGACATTGAGAGAAGTAGTGACGGTATATATTGGAATACATTGGATGTAGTTCAGGCTTCTACAAATACTACTGATTATTCTTATGTAGACAATTCACCCTACAAAAATATCACCTACTATCGCCTGAAGATTAAAAACTTTAATGGTGACATTGAAGTTTCTCAGATTATTGCAATCAGTTCCTCTCTTAACAATGCGGAAGGCCTCATATCTGAGTTGCATCCTGTGCCGACAAGTGATGTTATTAACTTTACCTATACAGGTGCAAACCCAGGTACTCCAATGAATGTTAAGATTACTAATATGGTCGGTCAAACGATAATTGATTATTCTCTTGAGATAAATGATTTCAATCAAAAAGTAGAAGTAAACACCGCTTCTTTGGCTGAAGGTATTTACTATGTTAATATATCTCAGGGTTTATTAAAAACGGTGAAACGTATTTCCATTGTGAGATAAAAGATAACTTATCAAATTTAAAAAACCTTCTGACTTATGAGTCAGAAGGTTTTTTTATTTGATTAAATCTTTAATGAAGCCAGACCGTTGGTATTGAAATTAACAAGTATAAATTCTTTTACAGATAAAATCTGAAGCAATCATATCATAACATTCAACCCAAGATATCCTCCAACCCGCATCAAATTTGATTGCCCGGAAGCAGGAACAACAGAATATCCGTTCATCACGGAACTAACTCCAACACTACAGCTGATCCCATAATCCAGCACAATACGATTTATCTGATGTCTGTTTCCTATAGATAAGCCCATACGGTGGTTTATTTTACGATACATATCGTCGGCGGCTGTTATATTGCTATCAATAATTTCTTCTCCCTTACTCAGATACCCGAAACCGTAATCCACCCGTGCATATACAGAAGAAGGCGCACCTTTATATTCATTATAATGAAAAAGTACCCGTTGATAACCTATTGTAAAATCAAAATAATTTAACTTGATTTCCTTATGATAGAACCTTCCTTCTCTGGAATAGCCCCCGAAATACTGTTGAGTAGAAATATAAGGGTATAAACCAAGTACAAAGGCATCGTTGCGGCTGACAAAACAATTAAACATAATCCCAATACCGCCGGAAGCTCGTATTTTTGTCTTAAGCATACTTGTCGTTTCCATTGCTTTGTAAGTAGCGTCACCCAATAATAAAGAAGTACCCAATTTACCATTTATTCCAAGTTCAAATCGAATTTTTCTTATTTTGGGGGATACAACATTCTCTACATGAAAATTTTGAATCTCAAATATAGAAGAGTCCTCATGTCCAACAGATAAGCATTGCAAGGTTGTAAGTGAAGTACTTTTGAAAAATTTTTTAGTCTCGATGGATTCAGGCAAAAAATTATCCTCTGATTTGGCTATTTCAAAGACCTTCTTGTTGTCATACAGCGCAATAAACCTTAAAGGCGAGGGAGCGATCTCTACATTATTATTCTCATAGACCAACCAGGAATAGGGTGACAGTGTTTCAAAATCATAATTTTTGCTATCATTTCCATTTCTTACTTTCTGAGAATTTGCTCTTTCTGCACTTTTCGAAATAACAACATCAGGATTCAATGAATTGAAAGGTTCTTCCTTTTCATAATTTTGTTTAATTCCTGTTTCCTTCTGCACAATGTTTGATTTATCAGATTCCCCGGCACTACTGAAAGGTTCAGTCTTTTCAGTGAATACAGTAATTGAATTTTGTTTATTACTGCCTGTGCTCGTATTATTTTCTGTTAAATTCTGTCCACTTTTTTCATTATTGACTACATCATCAGTATTGACTGAAAGTTTATCGTCAAATGGTGTTTTTTCTTTTGTTTTGGTTAAAAAATGCCCCTTATTTTCCTTTAACTCACTAACATACTCCGTGACAATCACTTTGTCGTCCTTGTCCACAACATATGCTTCGTTCAGGCTAATAGTATGCACATAAGGTGACGTTGTAAAAGACTCCGGGATACCACACCCTCTGACCCAAAAAACAGCCAATGCAGCTATACCCAATTGCATACTTTTTTCTTGCCAATAACGCAACCTTGTTCTTCTTTTTAGCTTTTTTCTTACTTTTTTCCAGACTGTTTCCACCTCAAGTCTATTTTCAACATCAGGCCATAAATCTCCAAAATCTTGAACCGGAGTGACTAATTCGAAACTTGATTTAATTTTATTATTTACTTCATTCCGGCCTGCAGATATTTCATTCAATTCTTCTTTCAGATTATCCCATAAAAATTCCGGGACTTGCTCAGAATTGGAGTAATTTTCAAAACTCTCCCGAAGTTTATTCATTCTTTGGTCTATGTTATCCATTGAGAGAATTTATTGAGATTTGTAACATTTTTTTTGCTCTGCTGAATTGAGATTTTGAAGTACCTTCCGTTATGCCCAGCAATTTGGCAATTTCTTTGTGTTTATATCCTTCAATTGCATATAATTTCAAGACCTCTTTTGCTTTCTGCGGAAGGGAGTTCACCAGTTTGATAATATCATTTGCTTCCAATTCACCAACAATACTATCTATACTTGCATCCACATCACCGCTTACAGCCATAGGAACGACAAGCTTTGTGTCCCGTTGTTTTTTGTTATAGGCATTGATAGCCGTATGCACCACTGTTCTGCGAATCCAACCTCTCAATGAGCCTTGAAAACGAAATTTATGTATATTTTTAAAAATTTTAATAAAACTATCCTGCAGTATATCAGAAGCGTCTGCCTTATCATTTGCATACATCAGGCATACCTTATACATATCCGAAGCATAATTCCGGTATAGCATTTCCTGATGTTGCCGATTGTCAGCGACACATCCATCTACAATTTCTTTTTCAGATAGCTTTTTCAATTTTAATAAAATATATTACAGAATACATTTAATATCCCCCCCTGCCATAGAATCAACAAGATTGAATACATTGCTATTGTTGTTATTATCTATTGTTATTATTTGCTCACCGTTAACTAAATTAAAAGTTGTACTATTAAGCATCAATACCGTCACATCCCTGAACCAAAATTGAGGATTCAAAATAATCCCAGGCGTTTCTTGCTTAAACTCATTCAGTCTAAATTCAGTCATACCTGATATATCAGCAAGGTCAGTCTCAAATATTTTCGAACTATTAAACTCAAGATGAACAAGAGAGGAAGGTTTTAAAGGGTTGTTATAGTTGTATACACCAGATACAAAAAGATTAACACCATTCCCGGTTAAAGTTTCAAAACGAACAGTTAGTTTATTATAATCCCCTTGTGGAAGGTCGAATTGAAGTTCAGAAAAAACATCCGAACTCATAAAAGGTATCTTGAGCCCCTCCGGAAACTCTCGTGTAAACTCAAAATTTTCGGCATTATTTCGAACTGCGATAACAGTAAAATTAGCCAAAACAATATAACCGTCATCCAATATCAAATCATCAGTAGGTCCGACACCATCAGGCGTCATAGTTAGTGAAAATGATACTAGTGTAGGATTTTTATTTACATCCTCTTTTTCACATGCTACTGTCAGAAAAAATAACGATATCATTATCGAAAAAAGGAGCCTAACTCTTGAGAGTTTCATAATTGTAGTTTGTCCTGAATCAAAAAATTGTGGTGTTCTTTTGATTTATTTTATTGAAAAAGACTAAGAAAATAAAAACAAATTGGAAATACCCTTAGATCTATACTAATAAGTAATTTCCAAGTTAAGGATTTTAAATCTCACTTTCAATAATTTACAGCAAAAATTATGCTAAACCGATTATAGGATTCAGTGATTGGGATGAAAGTGAAGGAGGTTTTTTCTTTTCCCTGAAACTTTATATTGAGAGCTGAGAACATACCTGACACTGATGTATCCACCTACATTCATAAGATTTGCAGGTTCATTAAGCGATTGGCTAGAGGAAGAGTTAATTATACTTGCCATGCCTAGATTTCCTGTTAATCCATAATCAAAAACGAAATGACCGAATTGATGAGCTGAACCTAAAGAAAGGCCAAGGTTTAAATTATAATTATTGAATGAATTTTCATTCGTTATAATTTCATTATTGATTTTAGTTTCCCCATTAGTCAAAATCCCCACACCAAAATCTAATCTTGTATAAATTCGGGAGTGAGTATTTCCGGAACTTGCAAAGTTGATTAAGTTTCGTTGATAACCGATTGATATGTCGAAATACGAAAGTTTCAGGTCAGTCATTAAATAATAACCATCACGAGTAAAACTCCCAAAGCTTTGTCGTACTTCTGAATGAGGAATTGCAGTCAAAACCACCGCATCATTTTTAGTAAAGAAGCAATTCAACAATACACCCAGTCCTCCGGAAGGCTTCATACTAGTAGTGGATAAACTTTTGCTTTCCAAGGCATCTGAAGCAGTCTTACCCAATAACATTCCCGTTCCAATTTTACCAATCAGGCCGAATTCAAATACAAGGCTTTTATAATTATCGTCCATCTCTACCTTTTCAACTTTTTGTTGCTCTATTGATAAAATATCGGAATGATTAAGGTAATCCAATGGAGATAAGTCTACAACCGGAAAAGAATTATAAAGCTCTTTCTGTTGCTGAATTTCAGACAACTTATTATCAGTCTGCGGTTTAATGATCGCTAAATCATTGAACAATTCAGTTTTATTTAAAGATTCTTTTTCTGGAACATTGCTATTGAAGTAACTCCTTGAGAACGATTCAGTAAATGATAAAGAAGTTGAGGGAGGGTTATTTATTAATGCAATACTAAGAGAAGGCGGCAAACTATGAAATTGCTCCAAACTTTCCCCTTGCATCATAGAATTATTATCTGAAAAGAGGTCCACATTATCAGCACTCAGTGCATTCTGGACTTTGTTTATTTTTTCTTTGCTGCTTTCAGCTAAGGATTTATCTTTTTTATTATCAAAAGGTTGCAAAAGTACTTTTTTATCATCCTCTTTAACTTGAGATTTAATAATTACAGGATTCTCAATATTTTCCGTAAAAACTTTATTCTTAGCATTTCCCTCAACCTGATCTGTAACAATGATAGCTAGTTCCGGTTGAGCTGGAGATATGTTATCATAAACACAGGTTTTACAAAACAAGAGCAAGAGAGCAACAACTCCTGCTTTCATAATTTTTTTGCGAAAACGAGCAAACTGATAAATAATTTTACCTTTTATAGTTTCCTGTTCTAAGCGAGTATTTAATTCAGACCAACTGACAGGGTTAGAAAGTTTCATGAACTGATCGTCAAAACTTTCTTTAATTATGCTATAATTCTCAGCAGTATCGGAGTTTGCGGCATCATCATCCATCCGCGCAACCAGATCATCCCAGGTAAACAAAGGTAAAACTACAGTACTGAATTTTTTTTCAAAACCATTTTTAACAAGGCTGTAGTCATCATCCTCTTTCTTAGGAGTAGGGTTGTCCATTTCATCTTCCAGGTCATCCCATGACAATCCCGGCTTCGTGAAATTTTTAAAATTCTCTTCAAAACCTGATTTAATAGAACTGAATTCAGAAACATCATCAGAACTATTCATTGATTCTAATTCCTGTTCTATTTTATCCCATATAAATTTAGGTGGTTTATTTTTGATGAAATTTTGTTTAAAACCATCTTTTACAATTGAAAAATCTGATACCAGATTATGTTGATCAAACAAATCAGATTGATTTAATATCCCCTCCTCCAGATTATTGAGGATTTCTTCAGAAGACAAATTATTAAAATCATCCTCAACTCCGTTGTTGTTTTGATTTTTATTGTCCATGAAGTTTATCTATAGAAATTTGCAATAATTTTTTTGCCCGGTTGAGTTGCGACTTTGATGTTCCTACAGAGACTCCAAGCATATCAGCAATTTCCTGATGTTTATAGCCTTCTATAGAATACAACTTAAGAACCTGTTGTGCCTTTTTGGGGAGTTCATTAACCAACTTTACCAATTCATTTGCTTCGAGGTGACCGGCAATATCATTGACAGAACAATCCACATAACCAGTTTGTGCCATAGAGACTACCAATTTGGATTCTCTTTGTTTTTTATGATAAGCATTGATTGCTGTATACACTACTGTCCGTCTGACCCAACCCCCAAAAGCCCCTTCAAACTTGAAGGTGTGAATATTTTTAAAAATTTTTATGAAACTGTCCTGCAGGATATCAGAAGCATCTGCTTCGTTTTTAGCATACATGAGACAGACCTGATACATTTCTGTACCATATCTGTAATATAGTTGTTCCTGATATCGTCTTTTCTTTTCGACGCACCCTTGAATCAACTCACGTTCTGATATGTCAGCCAGTTGAACTGATTTCATATTAATTCATCTTTATAACCGATTTTGTATCTCCACCAATTCTGGATTCCACATCTGTAAAAATATTTATATTGTGATTATTACTAATAACAATTACTTCTTCATTGTTAACTAATACCGTATTTGACCCATTCATTATAGATGCAGTAATGTTCTTGAACCAATACGGGGGGTTAAGAACAATTGAAGGGTTTTCAAATTCGCCATCTATTAATTCAAAAGATTTACTTCCGAACTCATCAGCAACATCAATTTCAATAATTTTAGGGGTCTCAACAGTTATTTCAACTTTTGCAGGATCTTTGTTTGGGTTATTATAAACAAATATTCCTTCCACTAATAAATTGTCATCATTATTATTCTCTGACGTTTCAAATGAAATTTTTAAACTATTGTATTTGCCCTGAGGTAAAGTAAATTTCAATTCTGACATTTCAGTTGCTTGCAGAAACGGCACCATCAATCCTCCCGGAAACTCTCTGTAAAAAGAAAAATCATCAGCATTTTCAAGTTCTCCGGAGATAGTAATGTTTTCAATTTTAATATATCCATTACTAAAAGTTAAATCTCCAGGACCTCCATTTAACCCTTGTTCATTAATAGTTACAGAGAATATTAAATCCATTGGCTGTTTCCATATTTCATTTTTTTGACAAGAAAATAAAAAAAGGACTAAATATATAATTGCAAAATTTTTCATAGCATCAATAACATTTAATGAACATAGCTTTAAATTGACGATCAAAAGATATGTTCTTACTTTAGTTTTACGAAAAAAAAGTAATGGTGTTTGTAATTTAATGAATTTATTTAAATCAATTAAAAAATTTCTATAAAAAAAAGAAGAACCGGGGACGGTTCTTCTTTTAAGTTCTCTCCTCGCCAAAAGAGTTTTCAACTTAAATTTTGCAGAAAGCAAAATTGAATTACAATTGAAAAAAACTTACCCGGCAATTTTAATACCGGACTAAACAAAAACTTATACAATTCATTTAGGATAGAAAAAAAAATCTTTTGCTGAAAAACAAATTATACCTGGGGAGTATAATTCTATGTTTAATATTCAACAAAAAAACTTTTTGAATTTACAATAAAAAAGATACACTTTGTTTCTTTTACCACCTTGACAAAGGAAATCATCAAATGGTTGGAAAATTATTTTTGTTATTTTAAGACAAATGACATTTTAAGGTAAAACGATACTTAACATAAGCCTTTTCAAGTTAAAATTCATGGCAAAAACATCCGTTTTGCGAAATAATTATTTAACCTTATAAATGATAATTATTTTATAAAAAGAAAAGCCTGAAAAAGGAAATGGTTCAAGAGGCAAGAAACCATTTATACACTGAGCAGAAGTCAGGGCATACAAAAAGGGAAGATTCCTCCAAATCTTCCCTTAAGTTTCTTCATTAATTCTGAAGAAGTTCAATCAAAATTAATAGCGGTATCTATTTAATATCAGATTGAATATACGTATAGGTATCATTTGCACGAAGGATTAAACCTTCTTACTACTATACGACAATTCTCAAAGCTAAATAGTTGCAGTGGGGATTAAATATTTTTTATTTTATTAAATTTTTATATGATTGTATTCCTATTAAATCTGTATACTGCTAAAGATGACCTATCATAGTTGCTTTTATCAGCTTGTTGATCTGATGATTTTTTAATTAAGCTCAGATTTCTTTTGCCGTCCCAACTGCCGGTTCCTTTACAGCCTTTTCTTCTTTTGACACCACTACTTGAGCATGACGCAGTAAAAACCAACATAAACAATAGCAAACATAAATTTCTCATAGTACAATATTTTTAGTTTATAAAAACTTTTTAACAGGACAAGTATTAATCTCTTTTGGTTGCAATATTAATTAACAATAAAAAGTAAAATTTTTCAATTTCACATTCTCTGCAATGTTTTGCTACATTTTTATCATTAATAAATATTTTGCAAAAGCACTTAAAAGGAAACGGCTTCCGGAATAAACATTCCAAAAGCCATTTCACAAATTAATATATTATAAATAATCTTTTTAATTTTTAATTTGAATACGTTCCAACATGGTCTCCTTAGTAGTAGCATTTTCAACAATCAAGGCATAAACACCGGCGCTGATTTCTCCAAAATCCAATGATATTTTATTAAGAAAACCAGATGTTACGTTGATAGTTCTTTGTTTTTCGATCTGCCCAAGATTATTCACTAACTTAAATAACAGTTCTTTGGCATCTCCAACTTCAAGATCAATATTGATAACTCCTCCTGATGGCTGAGGATACACATTGTGTACATACAACTTGTCTTTTACTTCAACACCCTCTCTTGTAACTGCTGCAATATCAGAAAAGGATTCAGAACCATCAACCTCTGTAATTTTGAGCCTGTAGTAAGACACAGCAGGAAATGGATTCATATCTGTCGCAGAAAACAAAGTAGGACTTTTTTTATCAATAACACAATATAAATCTTCGAAGTTCATTCCGTCTGTACTTCTTTGTAATGTGAAGGCACTTGTTTCCTTTTCAGACTCTGTTTGCCAATTCACCAAAACATTTTCTCCTTCCAACACTGCTTCAAAACTTATTAAGTCTACATACAAAAGAACAATCCCTCCGGTTGCTGCAAAATTCCAGGAACACCAATCACCAGCCTGCCCATCAACAGCAATAAAATAGGTCTGACCTATAGTCAACCCACTTAAAATCAAAGGATCGTTTCCAACTACACAACCCAAAAACCCATTTCCGGTAGTAGGAGCCAAACTCATTGCTGCGCAGGATTCCCAAACGCCAAACTGAGCTTCTCCTATTTGTCCGTCATTACATGTAATTCCGTCAATTTCCAGTGTAGCGGCAGTGTTTGTTGGTGTAAACGAATAAAATACCGTGTTCTCGTTAGAAAACCAAGTACCTCCTGAACAAATTGTTTG
>CAJQOX010000403.1 GCA_905480075.1 uncultured Aureispira sp.
TGGAAGGTCGAGAAATAGGCAAATCAACAGTACATCCAATGTCAGCCCAAACTCCAACTTCTCCATCTGCATAGGTTTTCATAGAAACAGAACAATCTAGACCTTCTACGCAGGTAGAAGTAGCTACCAAGTCAAAGCAAACTTGCCAAATAGATGCTTGGTCCGCACAATTTGCAGAGGATAATGAGGTGCTAAAATCATGATCGCCAAAAGACGCATTAGGGTCCCCTCCATGAGCTTGGTAAGACGTTGTAAAGAACCATCCGGCACCAACATCGTCTCCAGCCACTAATCCCATATTACTAGGACCTGGTAAATTATAATCTACAGTTCCAGTAGGCTCCCAAGACCAAGTTCCTATCGGACTTCCTGCACCTGGATTATTTAATTTAACTCCTTGTGTTGTTAGAGGAGTTGTTATGTTCACAGGCATTCCTTGAGCATCAAAAGAACTTGGATCCCAACAACTTCCAAACGAAGGCACAATGCCTGACAAATAATTGCAATTTGTTGACGCTGTAATCCATCCATTTATTGTGTAACAAAATGAAACAGTTTCTCCAGGTTGGTAAGGTCCTCCAAGTGGAGACCCATCTGATGTTCCTGTAACTGTTATTAAGTCATTAGTATTACAGGCACTTTGGTCATCAAATTGTTCAATACACAAGTCAAAGTTGCCTTCCGTTCCGGAATTATCTGAAATAGCAATGTAATAGGTTGTGTTTGGGTTAACGGAGCCACCTGTAACGGTGGAAAACCCACACAAAGGTCCTAAGTAAGTTGTAACAGGACAATTAAATGTCCAAACAGTAAAAACAGGATCAGTAAGGTCAGTACTTGTTAAGTTAATATCGATAGTTGCTGTTGTCGCATCTGTTGTGAAACTATACCAAACAGTAGCATTAGGGGCATCATAGCAGTTGTTGCCTGGGGCGTCTATTCCTGGAGAAGCTCCAGTGTTACAGTCTGTTATACAGGATTGGCCTCCGCCTGCTGCATTTAGTGTTATTGTAGAAGCAGTAGCACATTCGTCGTTGTCTACACAAAGTGCCGGTCCTGAACCCGCTTGAGTAACACATAAATCAAAATCACCAACATCTCCTGTCGCATCAGAGACGGCAAGGATATAAGTAGTACTTGGTGTAATAACAAGCCCGGTCGAACTGGCAGACCCTGATGTGCCTTCAACGCAATCTATAATTGTAAAATTGCTGCAATCGGGTGTTGTGAATAGCGTAAATTCTGGATCAGATAAATCGGTAGTACTGCTGAGATTAATATCAATGGTAGTAGCGGCAGCATCGGTAGTAAAAGAATACCAAACTGTAGCATTTGGTAAATCATAACAGTTGTTTCCTGAAAAGGTGGGACCGGCAGTAGCGGCTGTATTACAGTCACTGATACAGGATGCCCCACCTCCGGGCGCATTAAGTGAAAATGCAGCCGGTGTTAAACAGTCTTCATTGTCTGTACAATTTGCTGCAGCAGGTCCTGATACGCCAATGCAGACATCCACTGCATTACCACAGGAACCACCGGAATTATAAACAACCTGTACATAATAGGTGTTGCCTGGAATAAGAGTTGTAAAGTTATAAATGTCGTCATTTGGAAGGCCGGTTTGACAACCTATTTCTGTAAGTCCGGCGCATGGCCCGGTGGAACTAAAAACAGAAGATCTCATATGACAGCCATCAGTCGCTGTCATTTGTATTGTTATGTCCTGTGTAGAGTTTGTAGCAACAAAAGAGTACCACGCAGATTCCATACCAGTAGTAGTGCACGAAGTTGTAGTAGCTGCGCCACCATTACAGGTTGTTCCATTAAGACATGGGTCATTAATAACAATAGAGACTGCTGAAGCACAACTAGTGTTTGTAGCAGATGGTGAACATGCACCACCAGCAAACCCTACGACAGATATATGGGTGAATAAAATAAAAAACACAAATATTTGTAAATTATTTTTCATAGTTGAAGGTTTTTAGTGGGACAAAGGTCTCAGATTGAATGGTCTTGTAAGGCAATATTTTTACTTTTGCATACTCATTAATGATATAATAGGTGATATTCTCATAATCTCTGTTATTTTCTATTTTAGTCAAAAGTTCAGGTGAAATATTTATTAATAAATCTTCATTTGAAGAGATTATCTGATAGGTGCCTTTTTGAGGATAAAGAATGTTCTTTGGAAATCGGGTAATTTCCTGTTTGATGGAAGTGGATTTCCTGACTGAGGTAATTTTTTTTACGGAAGGCGCATCTTTGGTTACAGATAACACAGCAACAACTTTTGGTTCTTTGTCATTTGCTGATTCCACTGAATTTCCCTGCGAAAAGCAATAGGTAGAAAAGATAATAAGACATGCTATTAGTATGATTTTTTGCATAATTTTTCAATTTTTAGTTAACAAAAAACTCTTTTGTATAAAAAAACTCAAATGACAATTTTTTTTTTAATGCTTAATATATAAAATAAAGAATTGGTTTTGCCTCTGCCCTGTTAGTGACAATACTTACTTTGAAAAGGTTGGAAAATGTAAAAATTATTATTTACATAAATGCAACTCTTTCAAAAGTTAATACTGATAAAAATGTTTAAAGGTGTATATTATATTTAATGTCAAATATTAAATTACAGTTCTCTAAAGACATTTTGATCATTGTGTAGTATTAAAAACAAGGCAAACAAAGCTAAATAAAGACTTTCTTAGCACTTATGTAAGATAAGGAAAAGTGATGAAGATAAATAAATCTTTAAGGAGCGTAATTTAAGTAATCAAATAGTTTAATTTTGTGTCCCAAGATCAAAAAATCAATCAATTTCAGGATAATAACTGCTAGGTTGAAAATGAAATAAAATCACTTTGCTTTCCAAATGTTTATTAGATTTCAGGCTTAAATATCAACAAAGTAAAAGAATTAATTCTGTGAAAATATTTTATTATTTTATACGAAACCACCATCTGGAACAGAATTATTTTATAAATTAAAGCAACATTGAGAATAAACACTAAAGATCAGGCTAAAGCAGTTAGATGTTTCAGTAAAATCTCATGAGTAAATTTTCTAACCTGTAGAGTTTCAATTGCTATAAACGAAAAAAATGGATAAAACATTAAAACAATTAATTTATTTCCTCGCTTTTGTTGAAGGCGGGGGCGTAATGTGTGTCGAATTGTGTAGTGCAAAAATACTTTCTCCATACTTCGGGACCTCGATATATGTATGGGCATCTGTATTGGGTATAACCCTTACAGCCTTGATGAGTGGTTATTATCTGGGGGGCTATATTTCGTCAAGGAATCAGAAAAGAGAGACGGTTTTCCGCTTGATGCTTGTGGGAGGTTGCCTGGTAACGGTAATCCCATTGGTTAGTAACTTTATTCTGCCAATAACCATTAATTTCAGTTTGCTGAAAGGTACCGTTATTTCGCTGATGTGTTTTTTGTTTTTTCCCCTGATGATATTTGGTGCGGTATCGCCTTTGATAATAAATCTGCTTACTGATGAGGCAAAGGATTCGGGAAAAAGCAGTGGAACAGTCTATGCAGTTTCAACATTGGGTGGAATTATTACCACCTTTATGGTTGGGTTTTATACACTTCCGGAATATGGCCTGAACGCAACCTTGTTTAGTTATGGTTTGATAGTTATAATAACTTCGTTAAGCTTATTTGTAATAACTAAAAAAATTGATGCTACTGCAATATTATTGATAGTTGTTTCCTTATGTTCTTATGCCTTTAACAAAGGATTCAAAAACGAGGGGGTGATTTACAAATCTGAAGGGATACTGGGAGAAATTAAAATAGTGGACAAAACACTATTCAGCACAGATGAACAAAGACAAAAGCCTTACAGGCAATTGATGGTAAACAATATTTCACAAACCATCATGGATATTCAGAATCCCGACAAAAGTTATTGGGATTATGTGAAAATGATAACTTATAATATAAATGCTTATTCAAAAGGTAAAAAAGCATTGTTGTTGGGTATGGGGGGAGGAACGATATTAAGACAGCTAAAAAGAAATCTGTTTGAGGTAGATGTGGTAGAAATAGATGAAAGGATGGAATTTGTTGCAAAGGAATATTTTGGTATTGCAGATGACA
The DNA here is from genome assembly GCA_905480075.1 of uncultured Aureispira sp. GTDB lineage: Bacteria > Bacteroidota > Bacteroidia > Chitinophagales > Saprospiraceae > Aureispira. The sequence continues at coordinate 4,119 of CAJQOX010000403.1, forward strand.
ATAATATAGTAATAGATGATGCAAGACATTATATAAAGACAACAGACAAGAAATACGATGTAATTATTTATGATCTGTACCACAGTGAGACTCCACCTATACATTTGATGACCGGAGAAGCCTTTTCGGAAATCAGTTCAAGACTTAATGAGAATGGTATACTGGCAATCAATTTTTACGGGTTTATTAAAGATAGCAAAGGCAAAGGGGCCCGGTCGATATATAAAACCCTTCAAAATGAAAACTTTAATGTGGAACTGATGGCTACACCCGGCGAAGAACAATACAGAAATCTGCTTTATATATGTAGTCAGGATACATTAACTACTAATAATAATGTAATAGATGTAGTAATTAAAGAAGATGAAATCAATTTTGAAGATGCTGTTATTTTGACAGATGATAAACCTGAACTGGAACACATGTATCTTGAAGCGGCACTATCCTGGAGAAAGAACTATAATGAAGTAAATGCAAAGTCATTTTTGAAAAGAGAATGAGCTAAAAAATAGTTTGCACATGACCTGTGACCTTAGTTCGTTTTCTTGATACAAATCTTCTCAAATCGACGAAGTGATATGGCAAAAAAAAAGAGTTGTTCCTGAAAACAACTCTTTTTATCATATAAGAATAAATTTCTTATTGTGCACGATTGATAGTTACAGTCTGAGTCTTTTCAGCGCCGTCTTCATCAGTTAACTGAAATTTGTAAGTTCCTTCATCCAATGATTTAACATTAAGGGCATTGTAGTTGTTGCCACTTTCTAACTTCAAAATGCGGTTGGCAGCCAACTCATAACCTTCTTCGTCAAACATTTTCATAGACAATGCTTTTTGATCCTCAGATTTAAGAGAAAAAACAAAAACGTCATCATTTACTTCACTTTCAGCAATAAGTTCTACATTTAATACTTTTGCAACCTTTTCGGCAGACATTAAAGTAGTGTAAATTGTAGTAAGAATTTCCTGGTCATCACCATTGTCCATTGCAAGAACAATGATAACTTTTTTTTCCAGTTCCGGTGCGTCAAAAGAAAACGCAGTAGTTCCTGCAGAGAACATCAGAACCAATGCAAACATTAAAACTTTCATAGTTAAATAAGTTTTTGTGAAAAAATAAAAATTTCAAATTTTGGATTTACAGATAATCAGCGAGTTACATTAAAAATAAAAGTATATCATTATTTTAATATAATAAAAATCCTTAAATTGATAGTCAAATATAGTAGTTTATCCTAAGAACCCAAATATATCATAAAAAAAAATACGATTTCTGATAAAAAAGATTTTATTATATTAATTAATCTTATTAGTAGAGTATGAAGTTCTTTAAAAAGTAGGAGAAGCAAAATAAAATGCTTATGAAGGCAGGCGGTAATTATTTAGCTTTCTTGAAATGATTAGGTTGCTTTTGCCAGAAAAACAAGCTTTTATATAAATTATATTTAAACATAAAATAATAATATATGTACGATAGGATTCAAAAGGCAGTTAGTTTTATTAAAAACAGAATAGAGGGCTTTCGGCCCAAAACCGGTATTGTCTTGGGCACAGGCTTGGGTAGTATGGGGGGTGAAATTGAACAGGTTACAACAATTTCCTACTCTGAAATCCCACATTTCCCAAGCTCTACAGTGGAGAGTCATAAGGGGGAATTAATATTCGGATATTTTGAAGGAGTGGCTGTTGTTGCGATGTCCGGAAGGTTTCATTATTACGAAGGGTACAGTATGGAAGAGGTTACTTTTCCAATCCGTGTGTTGAAATTTCTGGAGATAGATCTTTTGATCATTTCGAATGCAGCCGGAGGCTTACAGGCACATCTTTATCCCGGCGATCTGGTTTTTATAAAGGACCATATAAATTTGCATGCTCAAAACCCGCTGAGAGGGCAAAATGATGAACGCCTGGGAGTCAGGTTTCCGGATATGCTCAAGACTTATAATGAAAAGCTCAATAAAAAGGCACTTGAAATTGCTGAGAAAAATGAAATCCGTGCCTTCGAAGGAGTTTATGTAGGTACTCAGGGGCCGAATCTGGAAACTCCGGCAGAATATAACTTTTTTCATGTTATAGGTGGTGATGTTGTTGGAATGTCTACGGTGCCGGAGGTAATAGTGGCAAGGCACATGGACATGTCAATTTTAGTAGTTTCTATAGTGTCCAACCGGTGTTATCCTATAGAAGAACTGGACGAAACAACGGTAGAGGAAGTTATCCGTGTGGTAAATGACACAGGAGAGAAATTTGTGAGGATTTTAAAGGAATTGATTCATACGACTAATTAATAATACTGAAGCAAATGGTCTATGTTTTGAATATAGATGATTTAATTGTATTTTTGCAATTGAATCAGTAAAACCAAATATGATGATAGATAAATTAAGACAACTGAAAGATAAATTTGAATTGCTGGAAGAACAGCTTTCAGATCCTGAGGTGACAAGTGATATGAAGCGTTTTCTTAAAATAAATAAGGAATACAAAGGGCTTATACCTTTGGTAGAAGCTCATGACCATTACAAGGCGATGTTGGACGGAATAGCTGAGTGCAAAGAAATTATTTCAGAAGGTGATGATCCTGAGTTTGTGGAAATGGCTAAAGAAGACCTGAAAGAATGGGAAGAAAAAAGAGGCCCCTTTGAAGAAGAATTGAAAATGATGCTGATTCCCAAAGACCCCGAGGATGAAAAGAATGTTACCATAGAGATCCGTGCAGGAGCAGGAGGAGATGAAGCCTCTATTTTTTCCGGAGATCTGCTGCGCATGTACGAAAGGTTTATAGACAAGAGGAAATGGAAACGGGAAGTTCTGGTAAGCAATGAAAACGAATCGGGAGGCTATAGCAAAGTCATCATTCAGGTGACAGGGGATAATGTATTTGGCACCATGAAATATGAGTCTGGCACACATAGGGTACAACGCATTCCCAAAACAGAATCACAGGGCAGGGTACATACTTCTGCCTCGACAGTAGCTGTAATGCCTCTGTTTGAAATGGAAGATGTCAATATTAACAAGGCAGACCTTTCCTGGGATACTTTCCGGGCAAGTGGTGCGGGGGGACAGCACGTCAACAAGACGGAATCTGCTGTAAGGGTTACACATAAACCTTCAGGAGTAGTTATTGAATGTCAGGATGGTCGTTCACAGCTTAAAAACCGGGGAATTGCCCTTCAAAAGCTTTACGTGAAGCTCTATGAATTGCAGCAACAGGAACATCAGGATAGTATCTCGGCACTGCGAAATACTTTGATA
>CAJQOX010000404.1 GCA_905480075.1 uncultured Aureispira sp.
GAAGAAGAAGAGGTAGTAGAAGAAGAAGAGGAAGAAGTAGTAGTTGAAGAAGAAGAGGTTTACGAAACTACCGATGTTGCCCCGGGTGGAACGGTTTATAAAATACAGGTTGCTGCTGTACGAAATTACAAAAGTTATAAGTATGAAGATTTGAAGGAGTCCGGGAAGCTTTCATTTGAAGATATTCATGATGGAATTCGTCGTGTTATGGTTGTGCCGGAGGAATTGTCGGATGATGGCCTGGAAGGATATAAATCTAAGGGCGAGGCTTTGAATGTTCTTTCAGATATTATGAAAAATACCCGGTTTGAAACGGCTTTTGTTATTCAGGTTACAGATGGAGAACGAGTTGGTGAAGGTTTCAGAACTATGGAAGAATCTGAAGAATCTGATTCTTCTTCAGGAAATGATGATTATGAAGGTTTTTAATATATCCTATGTTTGGATTTTGTGTTCTGATTATCATTTGATACCAGGTTGTTAAAAATATTTATTTCCCCTTTTTGCTAAATCCTTTCTTCTTGTTAGGGTTTTATTGAGTTTTCCCGAATTGTTTTAACGAATCTCATTTGTTAATAAATTACTCCCTGCCATTGAATTTCAAAAATGAAGTTATTATTATATACCTTTTTAATTTTTCTCTTCAATATTTCTGATACAATCGCTCAGGAGAACCGCATTTCATGGAGGAAGCGTGCAAAACTGGCTTTAGACTATGAAAAGAATGGTGATTTGTATAATGCCGCCGTTTTATACCAGGGAATTTATGAAGAAAAAACAGACAAGCCAGAATATTCTTTTCGTGCCGGAGTTTGTTTTCTTGAGTTAAGGGATTACCAATCTGCAATAAAATATTTAGAAGTTGTTAAAAATGACAACGATAAATATGATAAGCCTGGCTATAAATATTCATTGGCATTAAAACAAGCCGGTCAGCCCGCTAAGGCTAAAAATGCCTTCATTTCTTTTTTGAACAATTATCAGGGAGATGATAAAAATAAATACAAGGAAATTGTTGAAAATGAAATTAAAGGTTGCAATTATGCTCTGAAAGCTAAAGAATTTACAAATACCTCTGTTACCGTTATGCACCTTAGTTCAATTGTCAATAGTGCTACAACAGAGTTTGCACCAATTCCATTTTCTGAAAATGTTCTCTACTTTTCTTCCATATCCAATGGAAATGCAAAAATTCAAAGAACAACAAGACAGCAGGATGGATGGACCCTTCCGCAGATACCTTCTATTTTTGAAGGGAATATGGTGAAATCTCATTTTGGTAATGGATCTTTTTCTGAAGATGGTAAAAGATTTTATTTTACTCAATGTGATATTGTTTCCGAGAAGCCTGAATGTGCAATTTATTTTATGGAACGTATCGTAGAAAATAAATGGTCGGACCCCATAAAGCTTCCTGATTATATTAATCCTGATAATGTAAATACAACACACCCTTGTGTAGTCTCTGTGCAGGATGGTGAAATTCTTTATTTTTCCTCTAACAGATCAGGTGGTCGTGGTGGCCTTGATTTGTGGTATACTACCCGAAAAAAAGATGGAAAATTAAGCAGTTTTACTCTCCCAAGGAATTTAGGTCGAAATATTAACAGTCCCGGCGATGAAATTAGTCCGTTTTATCATCCAATTTCCGGGGTCTTGTATTATAGTTCTAATGGACGTGTTAGTGCAGGCGGCTTGGATATATTCAAATCCCGGGGACAAAAACTACACTGGGAGGTTTCGCAGAACCTGGGATTTCCTGTAAATTCTTCTGCTGATGACCTATATTATACTATTAGTGAACCTCATGGTGGTGGGTATTTGGTTTCAAACAGGCCTTTTCCTCCTGAACGCTCCACTACTACCGATGATGATATTTTTTATTTTGGTGTTGAGTCTGTCTCAATAAACATCGGTGGTTCTGTTTATATAAATCAAATCGATTCTTCCAGGATGATAAGAGATGTCAATGTCCGTCTATTCAAAATTTCTTCCAATCTTGACGAAGAACTTATCGATGAAAAATTGGTTTCAAAAGGTAGGTTTTACTTCGATAATTTAGAACCTGATTGTTCTTATCTTGTGCTCTTTAATAAAGCAGATTATGAGGAGTTCAACTACTCTTTTGCTACTTTGAATCAATCGGTAGATTTGGTCAGTGATATTTATATGTCCCCCCTGCATTCTGTTGTTTCAAAATCAGATGTTATCAGTTCCCGTGATATTATGTACTTTATTATGCCAGCTGAACACCATTCTAATGAAACGGCCTATCAGTTACCGATTAAACCCATAGACCCTTTGTCAGGACTGCTTTACACGGGGGATACCCTTGCGACATTTTATGAATTTGATGCTATTGCAGGGCTTGGTGATAGCCGCAAATTATTTTATGATGAGAGTGGTATTCCGCAACCTTTTCATTTGCCGGTTTCTTTGCCCGAGGAAGTTTCCGGTTCTGTAGACGGGCCTTATGAACCCAGTGATATTTCACCTTCTTCAGTATCCTATAAAATACAGGTTTCTGCAGTTCGGAATTTTAAAGCGGATAAATTTAAAGATTTAAAACAAATTGGTCGTTTGTTTATGGAAGATATCGATGGTGGACTTAAACGAATTCTAGTAATAAACAAAGAGAAGAATGTTGAAGGGATAGATGGATTTAAAAGAAAATCTGATGCTTTAAATGTACTTTCATTTATACTTAATAATACCCGTTTTGACTATGCTTTTGTTGTCAAATATGTCAATGGAGAAAGGGTTGGAGACGGTTTCCGGGGATGGAATGAAGAAGAAGGACTTGAGACAGATTCAAGACCTGACGGCTATATTCCAAAAGATAGCTATGATGGTTTTTAAAATAATATGTTTATAAAAAAAAGAGACCCGGAGCAATCCGAAAGCCTCTTTTTTTAATTAAATATTTTATGAATTCAAGCTGAAAGTCATGCCTTTTCCTAAATGTCAAATGTTTCCATTAAAACTGATAAGATAATCATCTATAATCAGGCATCAATTTTATCCTTCTTATTTGAAGGTTCTTCAATTTCAATGCCATTTAGTTTTGCCCTTATTTTAGCTTCAATTTCTTCTGCAACTTCAGGGTTGTCGAGCATAAATTGCTTGGCTGATTCACGTCCCTGAGCAATTTTTCCATCCCCATAACCATACCAAGCACCACTTTTGTTAAGTATACCGAATTCAGTACCCAAATCTACAATTTCACCACTTTTTGAAACGCCCTCTCCATACATAATGTCAAATTCAGCGATTTGAAATGGAGGTGCTAGTTTGTTTTTTACGATTTTAACTTTTACATGATTGCCAATTACCTTGCCTTCCCTGTCTTTTATTGCACCTCCGGAACGACGGATGTCAAGTCGCTGAGAAGCATAAAATTTGAGGGCATTTCCCCCCGTAGTAGTTTCGGGGTTGCCAAACATTACACCGATTTTTTCACGCAATTGATTGATAAAGATACAACAGCAATTTGTCTTACTGATTGCACCGGCCAATTTACGCATTGCCTGAGACATCAGCCTTGCCTGTAAACCCATTTTTGAATCCCCCATTTCCCCTTCAATCTCGCTCCTTGGTACAAGTGCGGCCACAGAATCTATAACTAAAATGTCAATAGCCCCGGAACGAATTAATCCTTCAGCAATTTCCAGTGCCTGTTCGCCGTAGTCCGGCTGAGCAAAAATCAGTTCATCAACATTAATACCCAAATTTTCAGCATAATAGCGGTCGAAGGCATGTTCTGCATCTACAAAGGCAGCAATTCCGCCTTTTTGCTGACATTCTGCAATCGCATGTAAAGCTACAGTCGTTTTTCCTGAAGATTCAGGCCCGTAAATTTCAATTACCCTTCCTTTTGGAAACCCATTGGTGCCCAAAGATATGTCAAGCGCAATAGACCCTGTGGAAATAGCTTCAATTTTTTCTACCGGTTGATCTCCTAAACGCATTACAGCGCCTTTTCCATAGGTCTTTTTCAAGCGGTCTAAAGTAGTTTGTAATGCTTTTAATTTGTTTTCGTCAGCAGTGTTCTTTTTAGCCATTGTGTTTCTGGTTTGTATTAATGTAAAAATAAAGGTAATAAAACATTTTGTTTTAATTGCCGTAATCGTCAAGTGTAAAGCAAATATAAAACAAGAATTTACAAAATGCAAGATTTTGAGTGAAAAAAATAAACAAAATGCAAAATAATGTTTCAATTGTGGTTTATTCACCCTTTAATTGAATCTATTTGTTTCTACAATTTGTTTGTATTCTTGCGGAAATTGAAATAAAATTCATTGTTCTGCAAATATAAGTTGCTAAACCCGGAAGTTGATTCTTGTATTTGATAATTTTTTTCGAAATTAACTGTTTTGCTAATCATATTATCATTAATTTTGTATTATCTGATTATAAAGCACCTAAAAGATATTTTTGCGCATCTATGTTTACAGATGTATTGTGGTTTGATAAAATGATTGTCGATGACGGAACAAAAAAATATGGCGCTGGTAGATTTTCTCAAAAATTACAAATATTGATTATCCAAAACTAATTAATCTAATGCAGAATTTTATAAAATTTTTTATAATTATAGCAGTTCTTGTAAGTTTATTGACGGCTTGTTCTGATGAACAAAACAAAAAATATCAGGTCTTTCCCAATTCATATGGTAAAGTAGATAATATTATGGTGGTGGCTGATGACTATACATGGACAACGACAATCGGTGATACTTTCAGGAATTACTTTGAAGCCTTGTATCCGGTAACACCGCAACCTGAATTTATTTATGACCTGCAACATAAAACACCAAAGGAATTCAATGAAGCAAAAATTCTTAAGACGCACCGTGCTATTGTTATTATTGGAGCACTTGATGATATGAATGACCCCGCAAGTGAGCTGATCCGCAAATCAATCGGGGAAAAGAATATTCAACGGGCACGCGAACAAAGTAATTACAGAATTGCCTTTAATGCAAACAGGTGGGCACAGGGACAAACAGTGATTTATTGGTTTGCGCCAACAAGGGATGAGTTGCTGAAAACTATTGTCAAAGATAATAAAGTGGTGATGAAAGAATTGAATAAAGCAGATACTGAAATGTATATTGAACAGATTTATATTCCCGGACAAAATCTTGAGGCATCTGCACTGATAAATAGTACCTTTGGAATAAATATTAAAATACCTAAAGAATATATACTTGCACATGATGATTCTGTTGCTGTTTGGCTCCGGAAAGAAACAAATAAAATCAGTAGCAATATCTTTATTTATAGTCTTCCGCTTTCAGATTCTACAATGCCCAGCCCTGAACACCATAAGTATTTTAGAAACAAACTTACTAAGACTTACTTTTCCACTCATATAGAAGATTCATATATGCAGGTTGATGACCGTGTTTTACCTATTTATTATCAGGAAATGATGTTTGATAAAAAAAATACCCTTCAGGCAAGAGGGCTTTGGGGGATGGTCAATGATTTTATGGGGGGGGCTTTTGTAACTTATATGATTGAAGATAAGGCTAATGAAAGGGTAATTATTTTGGATGGCTTTATTCATGCTCCCGGTCAGAAAAAACGACCTGAACTCAGAAAACTGGATATGATCTTTTCTACTTTTAATGTGGAATCATGATCGGTAAGGTTTGCAATAGTCTTAATTTATGATATTATATAATTACAGCCTGCTCCGCGACCACGCCTTTCAATCAGCTTTTTATCAGATAATTCTTTTAGCAATCTTTTTGCTGTAGAGTTTGCAATAAATAATTTTGCCGCAATCTCTCCCGATTTGCAACCCGGATGTGTTTCTATATATAATAGTACTGATTTTTGTTTTGTTGTTAATTTAGTCAGCGTACCGGCAGACCTTAACTTTTGCATCAGATGTTGTTGCAGGTTTTTTAAAACATCTAAAAAAAATATTATCCAGGAATTAATATCTCCTCCTTCTTCCTCCTGACATTGGCTTAAAATTCTACGGTATTCTGTTTCCCTTATTTCTATCTCATGGTCAAAACTAACGTATTGAATCCACCGGTATTTACTTTGCAACAATAGTAAAACTGATAGTAATCGAGCTGTCCGGTGACTTCCTTTTTCGAAGGGTTTTACAGATAAAAATGAATAGGTGAATACTGCAATTCTGACCAGAGGGTGCACAATGGATTTTGCCTGATACCAACTCATTAATTCCTGCATCAGATTCTCTGTTGTAAATGTAGGTATTGTGGTCCTGAATCCCTTTCTTGAATGTGTCTTCGGTGCTTGATTGATTGAGGAGTTTCTAACTTGAGAATAGTTGCCTCTTTTAAGGTATTCTTCCTCGCTGTATTTAAATATATTTTTATGAAATTTCTTTATGTTGTATTCTGAAATGTTGAGCTCGGAATAGGATTCGAGGATGTTTTTATGCGTCTCATAATAGCCGATAATCTCTTTCTCCTGATTGTTTTTTAGTATGTAGGGATTTTTCTTTTTTAATAGTTCAATGGTGCCTGATTCGTTGATATACACCCCTTTTATTCTTGCAGAAGCAGCAACAGACCGGATGCTGCCCAGGTGCTTCAGTTGTTCCAGATTCTGACTTTCCCTTTTCATTATTATTTCCCATCGGGAATCAAATCTTTCTATTGAGTTAATGGCATTCAGCATCGGCCAATCTAATGTGATATCGTAATTGTGGACTTTGGTGTGCATACTGTTTTTTTATTGTTATTATGTATTTATTGTTAATTATACTAAAAAAAATACGAAAAAATACTTAAATAATACAAAAAAGTATGATTTTTAAATATGAAAATCCCACAAATTAAAATTTATTGTCGGCTTATTTGACAGGTTTTTTTTGGTTTCTATGTTTTTCCCCTTCTTTTGATAATGTATTATCGCTGATTTCCTTGTTTAATATTTCTTTGAAATTTAATTTTTATACTGCTTTTCTCAGTTGCTATATGCAAATTTTTTTTTATGTTTCTATCGTTAATTTTAGCCTTGTTCTTTTCAATTGTTTGAAGGTGTCCCACTGCCATTCCCCTTCTGATTATTTGGTGTAATTTATAAATTATTACTAAAAAAATATATCTATTTTTAAATCTTCTGAGCGCTACAGTTTTTTAATTGAATCAGTATTATTATATGAGCGGTTAGGATAAAAAAAGGGACCGTCATGATTAGCGCATGACGGTCTCTTTAGAATGCCTGATATTCCTTTTTGATGAGGAAAAAAAGCGGTGGTTTCCCAGGCTTATTCGGCTGTTTTATTCTTGGGCTTCTTCTTGTTTTGATGACTTTTTTTAGGGCTCCCTTTTAGTACCTCATCCAGGTTGACAGAGATACCAAAATGATGTGCTGAACCAGCAAAATGATAGCCGCCGAATCCATAGTCAATCTGAAATTGTTTGATGCGGATTCCTATACCAAAAGAAAAACCCGCAAGATCGTTCAGAGTAGAGGATGTCAACTCTCCACGCCTCATATGATTGTAGCCTGCCGCAAGCCTCAATATCTCTTTTTTTCCCTTTTTCCCAAATAACAATTCTATATTAAAAATAAAATGCCTGAAAATATCATCTACGGTTTTCAGTGCACTGCCATCCTGTTGTGCTCCGTCATTTATGAACAGGGCCTGATTGTCCTGATTGTTAGGGTCATCATATACTATGCCCCACTGATGAAGATTGTGCATGATAACTGAAAATCGTAGGGGGATATATTTTAATTTATGAGCAACACCTATTTGTAAATCAAAAGGAATCGGCTCCATGTTCCCGTTCCGGTTGTAGGTCGAAAACTGACTTCCCATGTTTTTAAATGCTACTGTCAGATTGATGTTTCTTGAAGTGTCAGAAAACATAGCTGATGCATCGAAGGCTATTCCGGTCGAATTATAATTTCCCAGATAGGACAGTATGGTTTTTGCATTCGCTCCGACGGAAAGAAATTTACTTACCTGATAGCCTATCCCTGTGTTTATTGCATACTCCGCGGCACTAGTTTTACCGGTATATGTTCCGGTAACATCTCTGTTTTGAAATTCTCCGTAACTGATGTACTGAAGGCCTGCATGTACCATGAAAGGCTTCTTAAGTTGATCAATATTATGCGCATAAGCAACATACCCATGAGTAGTCCCCATGTGAACACTCTGATTAAAAACTAAACTGCGGTGCATGGAAGAATTTAGGGCAGCAGGATTGTGATAGGCAAGATTGAGGTCCGCATCCCGTACGGTAATCAAACTGCCACCCAAAGCGGTGATTCGGGCAGAATTTGGTAGCCGCAAAAATTCATAGGTACTGTTGCCTCCGATTTGAGCTTTACTCACTAGGCTAAAGTAACACAGGGTCAGAATAAGACAATATTTCATATATAATAAGTGATTTTTACAACTAATAATCCGGCTATAGGTTAATAGACTTTACTATCTGTTGAACCAAGCCTTATTATTCAGACGTCTCTGAATAGTAAAAAGTAACCAAAAGTAGCAAAATAATTAGAGTTTTATGTAATTGTATGAAACCAATAAACTTAATTTTTCTATGTCTCTGTTTGTGTGTATTTACTTATCTGTCGACTTTGTTTTTAATAAAACTTTCCTCACTTATCAAAAACGTATGTTATTTCTTATTCGCTGCCGGAGGTAGTTGAATTGATATTTTTTGTTTGTGGATTCATTATTTCATCACAAAGGCTCGTACTTGGCCTGAGATATCCTCTCTCTCTCTCCCAAACCGAACAGCAATATCCTTGGCTGCATCTTTTTTTATTAAGTAACTTCATTGTAGTAGGGTCGTATTCATATATCAGCCCGTGTTCAAGTGCTTCTTGACCATCTAGCGATGTATAGTTGCCTTGCTTTATAAGAATTCCATCAACACTGTATTCCCTGAAAGGACCTTCTTCAAGGTTGTTTTCCATTCTAACACATTCTTTTGTTTGCCCATTCCGGTAATATGACGTTAAGTCCCCGGTGATTTTATCATTTTTGTAATATCCTTTTTGTTTTACCGAACCATCTAGGTAATAGTAGGTGAAATGTCCATCATATTTTCCATCTTTCATCGGCAAAAGACCCGATATAGCTCCGTTTTCATGGTATATTTTTTCTATTCCTTCCAGTTCGCCATTTACATATGTATGTTCCAATGCTACTTTTCTGTTGCTGTGATATACCCGGTAATAACCATTGCGAACCTTCGTTTTTCTGTCAACCTGATATCTTTCCACCACGCGGCCTTCATATCTTATCGTTACATTCTGTGTCTGACAGGCAAAAAGACCTGTCAAAAGAATTATGATGGAAGATGTTTTTAAAATAGTCATAAATTACGCTCTTATTATTGTTTCAATTGCCTTTTTCTTGTTTCCTGAGGCATACTTTAATAACAAAATTAACGAACTTATAGAAGAAAGTGTCTTTTTGTGGGATAAAGTATCAAACTTTTATTGATATTTGCTCTGTATTATTTATCTTCTGTCTGATTTTTTCAATCCTCAGTAGCTTTTGTATTTATTGCTTTCATTCTTTTCAGGTTTCAGACCTGCTTTCACTTAGTCCCTCTTATAGTATTTAAAAATGGACAATTTACTTTCAGGATTTCTTTGGTCAGTTTTTATTATTTTTGCTCTCTCAAGCTGTAATTCTGATTCTTCAACTCAGGATAAAATGGTAGGTTTTCCTGTCGTTCCGGATCGCCCCGACAATGTAAGGTTCGATTACATTTTATTTCAAAATGATTTTGATGTTATTCCTGCTGATGCTGACCCCGAAGAGTATGCTGATGATAGAAATTATACCGAAAATTCTAAAATGTCCTTCCGCCTCAGCAACAAAAGAAAATATAGCCCGGGGCTGAATGGCATAATTAAAAAAAATAAAAAAAAAGAATGGTATAGGATTTCTTTTTATTGCTTAAAACCCTCTGAATCTGTCAGTAGTTCTGAAAATGTAAAAGGGGAGGCGGTTTTAAGCTTGCAAAGGGGGGACTCTATTGTAAATTATCAAAATTTCAGTATCGTTGATTATCTAGAAAAATATAACCTGCATATTGTTGATAATTGGGAAAAAATAACTTTTTGGCATAAAGTCCCGGATGATGCTCGTTCCGATGACCGACTAAAAATTTATATTCATAACCCTTATGGTGGTGATATTTTAATTGATGATTTTACTGTTGAAGTCTGGACTGAAAATCCTGCGAAACCTGATGGTGTTGACCTGATAAAAAATTTGTTTTTCCAAGATTATGAATCTTCAGACCTCTCGTCTGAAACAACAAAAGAATTTGCTTTTTCCGGTAGTTTTTCCTCGGTGATTTCTGCCGGTTCAAAACAGTCTCAATACGGTTCCGGGCTTGAAACTATCATTGCAGATGCCGATATTTTGCCCGGTGATTATCTGAGAATAACCTTCGCTGCTTTAAAAAAACATAAGGTCAGGTATTATAATAATTCTGCTAAACTTGTTGTTTCGCTTGAACGAAATCAACAGCAATTACTCTGGGATGGTTATCCTGTGGATGCACGAATTGTTAAGAATAACGGTCAAACTTCAGGTCAATGGTGTGATTTGGAAATATGGAAAGAGCTTCCCGTAGGTGTTCAGCCTCATGACCTTCTTAAAGTCTATACCTGGAACCCGCAGGATGTCCCTGTTTATTTTGATGACCTGAAAGTGGAAGTATGGAGAAAGGTTTTGCCTGAAGAATAGTCCTCTAATATTTTTTTATGGTTTTATCTCTTTGTTCTTTGGTCTCGATTCTTCAAGTGCCTCTGTCCGATCTGTGTGGATCTTGCTTTTCTTATGGTTTTTGAGTAGTGTATGCGAGGCGAAGGTAAGATACAACAGGTCTTCCTGTCGGCAGGTAGCTGTTCAGTAGCTTGCAACAGAAAGAGGACATCGAAGTTCAATGTCTGAAACTATAGGTAGTATTTGTATTTGTTTTCTCGGCATAAATTTTTCTGAAATATTGTCTCCTGAAAAGCTACTTTTCATTTTTTTTGTCAGTTAATCAACGAACCCTTTTTTATTTTGCTCTAACAGTGCTAAAAACTGTATCCTCGAGTGTGTACGAAACTATAAAATCAAATTCAGACTATCCGGCAATTTCAAAATGTGATAACTTATTTATCGACGCTTGATAACTATAGTTGCAAAAACGTGCCAATCGAATTTATTATGCTATTCAGTTGATTATACATATATTATTCCT
>CAJQOX010000405.1 GCA_905480075.1 uncultured Aureispira sp.
GAAAGCCAAAGACCATATTATTGCAGAACAATCCCTGGATTTTTCCTTCTCCTGTTCCGATTCTATTGCTTACCTTATTGATTCCCTCGGAATAGATTCTGTAGCAAATCTCGATACTTTGGTTCATATATTTATCCCATACCGATCTATATCTGTTGAAGAAGGCAGTCATGATGTGATGCTGACAATATCTGTAAAGGGGCGGGCACTTCCGTTTTATAACAGACCCTACAAATTGAATCAGGTTAAAATTTATGACCTCTTTCTCGATCTCAGAACGGCTACGCTGATTCCTGACAGTAATGCCAATCCGCTTGGCCTTAATTACAGTGCCCCCGACCCTCAATGGTATGTAAAAGTGGGCGTAGACCAGGAAATGAAAAATATTGTTAATCGGAATGCCTTTATCCCCAAACCTAAAATTTTCAATACCACTATCAGCAATTTTGACAGGGTAGAGGTCTGTGTCTATAATGCTGACCCCACCGTTACTGATTTTTTAGGTTGTTTCAATATCGAACATGGTACAGAGAGCTTCAACAGGCATTATGAAAACATCAAAAGTGGAAATAAACTTGAAAAAGTTGATTTTTTCTTTAAAAAAATGGAACGAAGACCTGCATCTGCTGAATTCCTTGCTACGGACAATTTTGTATATAATAATATCAAGGGGGTAAAAATTGATTTTAGCTATGACCTGCCACTTTATTTCAAAAGAAGGTCTATAAGAATTAAAATTATGGATGAAAAACATCAGGTCCCCTATAATATTATGGAAACTGATGGTGTTCGTAAACAGATAGATAACCGAATTGTCGGGAAGTACAGTTATTTCATTTCCTATTATAATTTGCAGAAATCAAAGAGCATTAAATTGTTACTGACAGGGAATGACAAAACAGTTTTTGAGTATCAGACGGCTGACCTGAACATAGAAAAAACAATTGACAGTGTCAGTATCTCTCAGTCTTCAGGGTATATTTATAAAGGCATTTCAGGAATCTTTTATCAATTGGATTTTTTCCTTCCAAACCTGCCTTCAGAAGCTCAATTGAAACTGAACTTTCCTTCTTTGGATGCATTTACAAAAGAACATTTATTTTATTGGCTCAACGATCATTCAGAAAAGGTGTTTAAAGGTAATAATGGGAAACTGCCGGCTTCACAAAAGCAATCAGTCAATATCTTTTTACCCTATTTTGTAGCACCCGAACTAATTCATCTCAGCCCTCAACTTTCTTTGGAAACAGTAAATATGCCTTCAATCATTCTTGCCGATTTCAAAACCAAAGCCTATGCTTGTCCCACCGGTCTCAATGATATTCAAATCCATTCTACAAATATTCATGAACATGTTTTCAATGGCCTATCCGGACAATTATTTTCCTTCGATATCTCTGTCCCCGATTATTACCACAGTAAAGGCGTCTTTGAGTTTCATGTTTTAGAAGATGACAAACCTGTTAAAAATGGAATTTTTATTAATAAGGATGTCAATGAATCAGTAAGACAAAAAATATTTAATCAGAAATACATGGAGGTTTTTCTACCTTACCGTATGATGAAACAAGGTGCAGTCTACAAGGTATTATTACAGGCAAAAAGTGAAAAATTTGCACTTTCTGAAATACAAGGGGAAACCCATATTCAATCTGATGCCCCTACTGTGAATGTCAGAATGTATCTTCAGAAATTGTCTGTAAAAGATTGGAAGGAAATAGTATTGAAAATAGGCATCCGCAATGATAAAAACACCAATAGTACCTATGAACACCTGGGCTATAATATCGTATATCAGGATACCTTAAAATCTGATTTTAAACCTGATATTCCGAGCCCCTTTGCATTTCAAACTTCTGTATATGATGATATTGTTTTATGGATCAAAGAAAAAAACAGCCCGGATGATTCAGCACTGAAGATTACTACTACCCTTAATGAATTGATGATGAGAAATAATGAACTGAATATCAAAAATCAGGGACTGCTTAAACAGTTGCTGATTAAATTGATTTCGGAATAAAGTAAATTATTCCCTTATGACACAATCGGGAAGCAGGTTTTTTAGCATGTCAATCTCTTCTTCTGAATATTGATTTCCATACAACCACAAGGATTTTAATTTCCGGAGTTGTTCAATTTTATCCGGGAAAATTTTTATCTTATTTTTACCAAGATGCAACTCTTCCAGATTACTAAGGTTAAAAATAGTATCAGGTAATTTACTTAGTTGATTATTTGTCAATCTTAATACTTTTAAATTTTTAAGATTACCTGTACTTTCAGTTAAAGTATTGAATTTATTGCCTTCTAACCAGAGTTCTTCAAGCAAAATGCAATTATCTATAGTCTGAGGTAAACTATCAAGTTTATTGTTACTTAAACGCAACTTTTTTAACATTTTTAGCTCAGCGATACTTTCCGGTAAAATCTCCAGATCGTTTTTAGCTACATATAAAATTTTTATGTTTTTTGCTTTTCCTATTGATTCAGGAATTTTTCTCAATTGATTGAATGAAAGATCTATTTCGCTCAGGGTTTTTAGCATTCCTATTTGTTCTGGCAAAGAAATCAGTTGGTTATTATCCAATAACAATACTTCAAGTGATTCTGATTGGCATATACTTTCAGGAATTATGGATAAGTTGTTATTATGGACCTCTATCCTTGATAATTTTTTACATTTTCCTAAATTTTCCGGTAACTGTTTAAGCTTGTTTTTACTAAGAACAAGACTCTTCAGCTTACTAAGTCTGCCTATAGATTCGGGAAGGATTTCTATTCTGTTGTATGTAAGATTTAATAATTGCAGATTTTGCAATTCGCCTATAGTTTCAGGGATGTCACTCAGTTGGTTATTGTATAGAATCAGAGATCTGAGATTTTTTAATTTGCCTGTAAATTCTGGAATCTTAGTCAGATAGTTGTCACTTAAGTTAAGTCTTTCCAGTAAATCCATCTCATCAATTCCTTTTGGAAATGATTTAAGATGTGCTTTTTTTATTGTTAATTCTTCAAGGTTTTTTAACAAGCCTAAATTAACAGGTATTGTTCTTATTTGTTTGTGATTCAAATTCAATCGTTTCAGATTGACCAGCAATAATATTTTCGCTGCTATTGAATTGGTTTTAGTATATTTTTTTCTTTTTCGAAGCCAGGAATACAGTTCATGGTATTCAGAGAAGTCAAAATCAATATTATTTCCTTCCACCAGCTGAATGGCCAGCTTAATGTTGGAAAGTTGACCTGTATTTATAAGGTCTTTTATTTTTCTTTGTTCAGAAGTAGGGTTTTTTGACACCGCTTTATTTCAACCATTTAATATTACATCCGGCACTCGGATATTGTTTACTGTCGACAGCATTACCATTCATTACGGCATCAATTGCCTTTCTCAGGTCTTCACCGGTAACAGGTACATCTGTTTTAGGACGAGAGGGACAAAGCCTTCCACGGTATCTTAGCTTCAGTTCAGAATCAAATACATAAAAATCAGGGGTGCAGGCCGCATCATAGGATTTTGCAACCACCTGAGTAGCATCATAAAGATAAGGAAAAGGATAGCCCACTTCTTTTGCGAGTTCTTTCATCTTTTCCGGAGAATCCTGAGGATAATTGACTACATCATTCGAACTTATTGCCACAAAGGATACTCCTTTTGTCATATATTCATTCGCCAGATTTACAATTTGTTCATTAATATGTATCACATAAGGACAGTGATTGCAGCTAAACATAATCACGGTAGCTTTGTCTGATTTTATATCCATCAGGCTCATTTCTTTTCCGCTGACTGTATCTAAAAGAGCAAAATCAGGCGCTTCTATACCCAATTGCAGCATATTTGATTCTGTAAGTGACATGTTGTTCTTGTTTATCAGAAAATAAAAAATGTATTGTTACCAAATGTAATAAAAAAAGGCGTATTCATTATTATTTAATTGAAATTAATGAATTACATTTACAACAAAATAAATCAAAAGGTTCTGAACGGTCTCAAATATTTAAGGTGCAGATTTTTTGAGAATTGACAAAAAATATACTTACTGAAAATTCCCTTGGAAAAATAACATTTCTTTTATTTATAATAATCGGTAAATTTTTTACGGGTTTTATAAAAAAAGCATGTTTTTTTCAGAAATTGTAAAAATGTAAAATATTGCAATACACTTAAGTGTTTTCAAACCAATAGGTTGTAAACTTCGTCAATTGAGCATACTGTAATATAGAACTTCGGATTAAGATTTTATATAATGCTACTTTTTAATAATAGAAAATTGTTAAATACTAAAAATAATGAATATTCTAAAAACTATAGTAACAATCCTGACCCTTGGAATTATATTCAACATAGATTTATCTGCTCAATATATTGATGGAGGCAATCAACATACCGTTATTTTAACCAAAAATGGAGAGGTGTGGACCATGGGAAAGAATGAATATGGTGAATTGGGAGACAGTACTTTTAACAGAAGGGTTTATCCTGTTCATGTAAAGGGCCTTCCTAAAATCATTAATGCATCAAGAGGATATAAACATACTTTAGCTGTTGATGAAAATAATCATGTTTGGACCTGGGGTTGGAACAACTACTGTCAATTAGCTTCTCAGGAACCGGTTAATTTTTGTTTTCCTCAGCGTGTGGAATTTATAGATGATGTAATTGCTGTAGAGGGAGGTCATTGGCATTCTCTTGCCCTGAAGAAGAATGGCGAAGTTTGGGCCTGGGGACATAATTTTTATGGTGAATTGGGTTCTGGAAATAGGGAACACTTTCAAAGGCCAATAAAAGTGGTTGGCGCCAAAGATATTATTAAAATAGCTTCCGTGGGTTATTTTACGCTGGCAATTGATGAAAAAGGTGATATTTGGTCTTGGGGAGATAATAATTATGGACAGCTGGGAGATGGTACAAGAAAACTAAAAACTCAGGCTACAAAGGTTAATAGTCTGAAAAATATAAGGGAAGTTGCTACAGGCTGGCATCATGCAATGGCTTTAGATGATGATGGAAAGGTATGGATGTGGGGAAATAACCCTTATGGGCAATTGGGTTTGGGTGATACCTTGGTAAGGACAAGTCCTCAATTGGTGGAAGGTTTGCCTAGAATTACAAAAATTGCCTGTGGCAGTTGGCATGCTATGGCTTTGGATGAGAATGGGGAAGTCTGGACCTGGGGGAGAAATGAAAATGGAATGTTGGGAAATGGCAACCTGATAAATAGTCACGTTCCTGTCAAAGTAGAACTGAAAGGGGTGAAAGATATTGGTGCCGGGTGTTTTCAGTCTTTAGCGATCGATAAAGACGATCATATTTTTGTTTGGGGAGAGAATTGGAATGGTCAGTTAGGAGTTTGGGGCTTTGAACGCCAATTAAAACCTGCCAAATGTCTGCTGGATTTTAAAGGAGCTACTCATTTTAATTATGATCAAAAGTGTTATATGGCTCAACTCGCTGAACAAGAGAATGGAAATCCTGTAAATGAAGTAAATAAAGAGGAAGCCCAGACTGCCTCATTGGCTTCTGGTATTGACTCTAATTACTTTTATATAAGCTTCGGGTTAAATCTTATTTTAGTTTTAATGATATTCCTGAGAAGGGCTCAATGAAAAAATGAAATAATTTTTATTAATAATAACAAATCTCTTCAAAATTATACTGCCTTCAGCAATGGTTAATAAATCAGCACCCTTTGGGTAACCAAAACGAACGCTCCTCAATTAACCATATCCCATCTCCTTTTTGATGAAGTTATAATCTGTTTTTCAAAATGAAACAGCTCCAAAAACGAAATGTTTTTTCAAAATGAAATTAAGATGTCCCTAAATCAAATAATATTACATTAATATTTATTTGTAAATCACTAATAATTATAGAGGTATTCTCTTTGGCATGTTTTTGACATTATATCAATTGTCACTATGAATTACTTAAGCCCCTGACATTTTAAAATAACTAACATGAAAACTTTAATCTTTGCCCTCCTTACTTTTTTCGCACTTACATCTAAGGCTCAGACTGCTGATATTAATACTAATAACACAGAAGCAATAAGCGCTGATTTGATGATTTCAATTCCTATGATTGGAAATATTAATATAAAAGATTGTGATGAAAAATTACAGGAAGACCTTAAGCCGGTAACTATCATGAAAGTTATTAAAGTTGAAGATGCTATCTTCTTCTATACAGAAGAACAGGAATCAATAATTGCTGCATCATTTCAGGAAGAAAAAGAAATTGAATAACCCCTTCAATAATCCATGAAAAAGCTACCCTCTTTTATTGAAAGCTACCCCCTTAACCCTCCTTTTTTTAACTTTTACCACATTTACCATGAATAGCCAAGAGAACACAAATCAAAACAAAAACACACTTTCTGAAAAAATAATGGAAGCACTTCAACCTTTTCTTTTTTATAAAAAAGTGAAAAAAAAGGAAACCCTGATGATTGAAGGGGAGGTTTGCAAAAATATTTATTTTGTTCGTTCCGGTTCTGTAAAACAATATTATCTCTCTGATGGTAAAGAATTTATTCAGAACTTTTTCTTCGAAGGAAATATGGCTACGGTCTTTAATAGTTTTTTAAGTCAGACAGTAACTCAATCTTATCTGGAGGCTATAGAAGGTACCGAATTAATGGTTCTTAGCTTTCATAATTTTAAGGCAATCTGTTCTGCAAAGCCGGAATTCAGTTCACAGCTAAATATCTGTATGTCAAGAATGAATTCGAGCAGAGTAAACCTTCTGTTGATGAGTGATGGCATGATGCGCTATAAAAAATTCATGGAAAATGAACCGGAAATTATGTTGAGAGTACCTCAGTATATGGTAGCTTCCTACTTGGGTATGACACCTGAAACACTCAGTAGAATCCGAAGAAAAATATCTTTAAAAAAAGTAGCCTGATACACTATTTGAAACTACGCAGATTTAGATTTTTAATAACAATTATACAACTAATACTTTATAACGGACTGCCTGATTTATTTCAGGCAGTTTTTTTTATGCTCGGTCATTATTTTATTAATATTTTTTATTTATTTAATTCATTATTCACAAATAGGTATGTTCATCAGAATTTTCTTAAATTTGATTATCATTTTTGTTTATATGAACAATAAAAAATATTATATAGAAAAGTTCTGGAATTACAGTAGTGATGATTTGAAAGATATCATTGCAGCAAGATTCAGAGAACCTTCTGATGAAGAGATTAGTGCAGCAATAGAAGTACTGCACAAAAGAAGTTCTGAAGTTTTGCATGATAATACTGAACTTTCTCTCTCGGATATTCCTTCTGCTCCTTTGAATGTTTTATTGGAAATTGTTAAGAATGAAAATATCTGGGGGAAAACGGCAATAGAGCTTGCTGAAAATGAAATTCTGAGAAGAGAACATCAAAAGTCTTCTCCGCTTAATCAGAAGAAAGCTATGAATCCATTTATGAAAGCTGTTTTGGCAGTTTTTGCAGTAGTTGGAACCGTTCTTCTCGTTAAGTTTTTAATTATTATTGTCTTTATATTTTTTCTGTTTTATAACCTTCAATCTTGTTTGAATAACTTATAAAAATATTTTGAATTCTTATGATAGAAGCCGGTAACATCCAAAAGTCCTATGAAAAACTGAAAGTCCTCAAAGGAGTTGGGCTTAATATTAAAAAAGGTGAAATCGTTTCCATTGTGGGAAAATCCGGAGCCGGAAAAAGTACACTTCTACACATTTTAGGAACGCTTGATCTTCCCGATTCAGGTTCTCTGATCATTAACGGTACCGATATCAGTTCATTAAACGAAAAAGAACTTGCCGCCTTCAGGAATAATCAAATTGGCTTTGTTTTTCAGTTTCATCATCTCTTGCCAGAGTTTACGGCACTCGAGAATGTTTGTATCCCTGCTTATATTCAAAGAAAACCAGAAAAAGAAGCCTTGTTGAGGGCTACAGAATTGCTTTCTGAACTGGGTCTGAAAAACCGCCTTTCTCATAAACCTGCTCAACTTTCAGGGGGAGAACAACAAAGAGTTGCCGTAGCAAGGGCATTGATGAATCATCCTGCAGTCATTCTAGCCGATGAACCTTCAGGGAATTTAGACTCAGAAACTTCCAAAGATCTACATAATTTGTTTTTTGAACTCCGAAAAAAAATGAATCAGACTTTTATTATTGTTACTCACAATACCGAATTAGCAAAGATGAGCGACCGAACATTACTGATGAAGGATGGTTTAATCATTGACAATATAATCAATAATTAAGCCTATGGAATTGGACCTTTTGTTAGATGAGCAAGAATATCTGGCTAAACAGGTTGTCATACCTGAAGGATTTCAGAATTTTTCCCCCTTAGATATTCTCTTTGGTATCGATATTCAATATGTTGAAGAACATGCATTTTGTGCTGTTTCTGTCCATCATTTTAACGGACATCATATTCAGACCTTTTTGGTTAAAACGCAAACAGGAATGCCCTATGTTTCCGGTTTCTTTTGTTTCAGGGAAGGTCCCCCGGTATTGAGAACCATTCGTAAAATCCTGAATACTCAAAATGTTATTCCCAAACTTATTATAATAGACGGTCATGGTATTGCACATCCACGAAAATTAGGTGTCGCCAGTTGGGTAGGTGTAAAGACTAATATTCCGAGTATGGGAATTGCAAAACGTCCTTTACTCCAGTATAATGGTGAACCCGGTCTCCAAAGAGGGTCGATTTTGCCAATTTGCTTTAATAAGGAAATTGTAGGTTCAATGTTGAGGACACAAACCAATACAAAACCTGTTTTTGTAAGTCCGGGATATAAAATTTCTATTGAACAGGCCAATAAAATAGCACTTGATATTTCACCCTCTTTCCGGCTTGCTAATCCTATACGCCTTGCCGATCAGGCTGCGAGGACCTTTGCTAAAGGGGGTAAAATTCCAGAAGTGATCGTTTTGTAAAATCACTTTAATTGATTTTTTGAAAATCTTTTATGAAAAGCCCTGAGTTTATATCAATAATTGTCATTTTATGCCTTTTTAGTGCCTGTGTCAGTGATTCGTCGGACAGGGGAGTGGGCCTGCCGGAGAAAGAAAATATTTCTTTTTACCATATGAGAGATGTCTGCCCGGGGATGTTTTCAGATCTTGGTGCCTGGTTCGGTATTCAGTTGCCTGAGGATGGCTCTTTTGGGCTGAAATCGCCTTTTATCATGTCTGACAGTAATGGCTACCGGATGATGAAGAATAACTTCTTCGATCTTTCCGTTCTCGAAGATAGTTCTGTGGCATTTTTTGATGTGAATAGTTTTTCAGTTCCTGGTAAACTGATACAGGAGTCCTCTTCCGAATTTTCTGATTTAAGGATGGAAACGATTTTTGCAGATGAAAATACGGTCCTGATTTCATTAAGTATAAAAAATAATTCAGACAGGGCTATTAATTATCCGCTTACCTTGAATTTTCCAGATAAAGACTTTACTGCTGTAAATAAAAAAATGATCTCCTGTGATCTTGGAAATGCGGTCATAAGCTTACAATCATATATCAACATCCGGGAGAGTAAAAATATAAAAATTAAAGCCAATCAATCACATCAGGGATATCTCGCAATCAGGCATCGTTTCAAATCTTCTGATACCTTAGCTCCTTTTGATTTATCTGCGAATACCTGTGAAAAGAAATTTGAAGAGAACAGTAAACGTTGGATGAATTATCTGAAACCTTTCAAAAACCTTTCTTACAAAAAGCAAATACTGGCCATAAAATGTATTCAGACCCTTATCAATAACTGGCGCAGTGCTGAGGGCGAACTCAAACATGACGGCCTCTTTCCTTCTTATAATTATAAAGGCTTTCATGGTTTCTGGGCCTGGGATTCCTGGAAACATGCTGTTGCCTTGTCTTTGTTCGAACCTGAACTGGCCAAAGAACAGATCTGCGCAATGTTTGATTTTCAGAATGAAGAGGGTATGATCGCAGACTGTGTTTACAGGGATACTACTATAGAACGTCATAATTGGCGCAATAGCAAACCTCCTTTGGCTGCATGGGCAGTCTATGAGGTTTTCAGGAGAGATGGCGACAAGGATTTTGTAAAAGAAATGTTGCCCGGACTCCTTCGATATCACAATTGGTGGTACAAAAACCGGGACCATAATAATAATGGTCTCTGTGAATATGGTTCAACAGATGGCACAAGAATAGCTGCTGCCTGGGAAAGCGGTATGGATAATGCAGTGCGCTTCGATTCCTCAAAACTTATTAAAAATAATGACAATGCCTGGTCTCTCGATCAGGAATCGGTGGATTTGAATGCTTATCTCTATGCTGAAAAAATGTTTTTGACAGAATTGCTGAAAATTGATGATCAGACAGCCCTTGTCAGCGATTTTGAAAGTCAGTTAGTTCAATTAAAAAAAGCAATTCAAAATGATTTTTATGATGATGAAACCGGATATTTCTACGATATAAATACAGAAGGTAATTCCAAAATAAAAGTCATCGGTCCCGAAGCCTGGATTTGTCTTTGGTCTCTTACAGCTACTGATGAACAGGCAAAAATGGTAGCAAGAAAAATCATGGACCCTCAACATTTTAATACACACGTGCCTTTTCCCACACTTTCGGCTTCTCATCCCGGGTTTGACCCACAAAACGGCTATTGGAGAGGTCCTGTGTGGATAGACCAGGCTTATTTTGCCCTTATTGGTATGAAATCCTATGGATTTACAGAAGAGGCAGACAGATTGAAAGAAAAATTATTTCAGAATGCAGAGGGTATGCTCGATACACAAAGACCTCTGCGGGAAAATTATGACCCCCGCGATGGTTCAGGCCTCAATGCAAGACACTTTTCATGGACTGCTGCACATTTGTTGATGTTGTTGGCGGAAAAGTAGTCATACTAATTTATCTTATTTAAACTGTTTTTTCTTCCCGAAAATAATGCTGTTCAATGAACATAATACCTATAAAATATATAAAATCTTTAAAACCATTATCATAGTCTTGAACTAAAAAACTTCCAAATGTTAAGATGACAAAAAGAATGTAATATATCATAAACCCAATATGTAGACAAGTGCTATATTTTTTTTTAAACAGGATTAGGAACATGCTTAATAATATAAAAAATGGCCCGGTGATCTCCAGGAATATAATTAAATAATAAGACATTGGAATCCCCCATGAAAATGATCCAATCAGGCTTTTTTCAAATTTATTTACAAACCATTCTGCTGGAATAGTTGCATTTATTTTATGAATAGCTGGAATTAATAAAAGTAATACTAGAAGCAAAAGGCTTAGCTGTTTTTTTAAAATATGCATAATTTTTATATATTGCAAATGGATAAATATTAATTCAATTATATGAAAATTTAATAGCTAATACTATTTTTTTTAGTGTATAAATTATACTTTACCTTTTTTGTATCTTTTATGAAAATCTTACGTATATTATTTAATCACCCTCAAAGCATTAAAATTGAAGCCTCATTCTGTTTGTTTTCCAGAAATCAGTATTCCTGAAATTTCTATGAATTAAACAACAAATATAATGTATAGAATAGTAATTGTTCTTTGCTTGAATTTTGCATTCATCAGCAAATTTTTTGCTCAAACCAACCCCGCTTTTTTTCTGTATACCATTACTGCAGAGGATAAAAGTCTTTGGGGGATATGTCAACATCACTCCGTTGCTGTGGAGGTAGTCAAGGAATTGAATAACCTTAAACGCAATTCCATAAAGGTAGGAAAACAGCTGAAAATTCCTATGCAGACACAGGTGGATGCTGTAGAGGGAACAATAGTTTACATGGTTTCAGAGAAAGATAAAAGTCTTTGGGCCATCTGTAGTAAATATGCTGTAACAGTCGATACAGTACTCAAGCTGAACAGATTGGAAACAAGTGGATTAAAAAAAGGGCAACAACTCATTATTCCTGTTTCACATCTCGTTATTCATACTGTAGTAAAAGCAGACAAAAGTATCTGGCGCATCAGTAAAAATTACGGTGTTGACCTGACCGACCTGAAGGAATTCAACAATAAAAAAAATAATATCATCAGAAGAGGGGATAAAATACTCATCCCCAAAGAGTGGATTACCAAAACTGAAATTCTGATCAAAAAGGAACAGGATGAACTATCCTCTATGTGGCAAAAGTTGAATAAACCTGTTTTTAACCTTGCCCAAGAAGAAGATAAATTTCCCTTCAAAGAGAAAAAGAGCTTCCGTATTGATGAGAATATTCTGAATGACCTCACTGTAAAACATAAACTTTCTAAGGTAGAATATGTAAGGCTATTTCAGCAATCTACTCAGAGGTCCAGCATATTTTATAATTCTTTTAATTTCAAAGACTACAAAAATCTATATTACTACTCTGTAGAACAACCCTTTCTGATAGATTTGTCCTCTCTTGATTATTATCCTTTGGCTGCACAGCAGGAACGAAATATTGAAGATGGTTATGCCTATGATTTTGTAACAGTTATAGAGGTTGATACTGCAAAGAATTCTATAGAGATACTCCCTGTCTTTTTATACAAATCATACTTTGGGAATGTAGAAAAGTATTTTGGGGCACCCTTGAAAGGCGCTTTCTCCTGTTGTGCAAGTCCGCATCCATTAGCACATTACAGCAAAACGGATAAAAAAGAAACAATTGGATTTTCTGAATTGATACAACCCTCTGTCCTGAAATATACTGAAGTGAACAAACGTTTTCAGGATGGAAATATCATACAGGTAGATTCAACCATTCTTATTCTTCAGTTCGAGTCTTTTGACATCCCAACACTTATTGATATTGAGGAATATAAAAACGGTAAGATGACTCAGGGATTCATTCGTGCTAAACGCCGTAAAAAATTGGGTTATTAGGATTTGTTTTAATTAATATCAGCTATTCCTTTCTTTTTACTGATAAGTTAATTTTTTTTTCAAAGATATTATTCTGTAGTTTCGTGAGAGTTTGAGATTTTTAAAAGGAATGATTTCCTGGAATTATAAAAGTTTATTATTGTGGCATGTAGCGACGTATAATTTTGTCTTTTATTGTTGTTTCGGTATTTTTTTTGGGTTTTTATCCCTAAATGCGCAACATAATTTCAAGTTAGCCGTATAAAGCAAAATAGTCCTGAATCTTCAACTGACGTTGAAACCAATATCAGTTTATTCTTTTTAAATAATATGAATAAACTTATCTTTTGAAAATCAATTAATTAAGGGCGTTTTTCCCGAATGTCTTGCACTACTGATTAATTATTTTTAAAAGAATGACAATCCTGTCAATTCTTTTCAAAGAATAGTATATCAGGTATTCATCAAAGGAGTAGTTTACTCCTTTGATGATACCGATAAACCTATGTTTTTGATTTCTGGAATTTTTTAAGATATATTTATCTTTTCATTACTGTTCAAAAGCAAACTGAACAATATTAGCGCCCATTTGTAGTGCTTTTGTACGCATTTCTTCGGTGTCATTATGAACTTCCTGATCCTCCCATCCATCTCCGAGGTCAGTTTCGTAGCTATAATAGCAAACAACTCTTCCTTCCCAAATCAATGCAAAACCCTGAGCGGGTTTGCCATCATGTTTATGTATCTTAGGAAGCCCTGTTTTAAATTCAAAGGATTTATGATAAATCTCATGAGTAAAAGGAAGTTCGACCCAATCAATATCCGGAAAAACAGCTTTCATTGCCACCCTGACAAAAGGATCCATACCATAGTTATCATCGATATGCAGAAAACCACCGGATTGAAGGTATAAGCGTAAATTATCAGCGTCAGAGGCTGAGAACACCACGTTTCCATGTCCGGTCATATGAATAAAAGAATAATTAAATATCTCAGAGCTGCCTACATCAATTGTTTCATAATTAGGATTAAGATTAGTGTGCAGGTGTTTATTGCAAAATTTGGCAAGGTTTGGCAATGCCGTAGGGTTAGAGTACCAGTCACCACCACCATTGTATTTAAGTAGTCCGAATTTTAGAGTAGGGGCATCTGAAGGCATAAAAGCAAAAGAGAAGAAGCCAAATACAAATAACAGGGTAGTCTTTATGTTAATCATTCTATTCTGTTTGTTAATTATTTTTGAAATAACAGACAATAAGGAGACTAAATTAGACATTAATAAGCAAAGTTGAAATCAAAAAATCAATTTTAATATAATGCTAACAGTCTGCTGTAATAAAATGATTATCTGTGAAAAATCATTTTATAATTTGCATCAACAATTCCTTTGCGGATTTTTTCCAGTTTCTTTTTTACAAATCTTTTCTTGAGAGGCTTCAGTAAGTCAACAAAAAGGACTCCTTCAAGGTGATCATACTCATGCTGAATCACCCTTGCGGTAATACCATCAAAAACCTTGTCTATAAGCTTAAATTCTGCATCGTAATATTCAATTCTAACCTGTGGATGTCTGAAAACATTACCACGGACATCCGGAATGCTGAGACAACCTTCTTCGTATTCCCATTTTTTGCCAGATTCATCCAGAATTATAGGATTAATAAATACTTCCCTGATAAATTCACTGGCAGTTTCATCGCGTTCTTCCTTGTCGAGTTGAAGTGTGTCGATAATAAATATCCTGATATTTTTTCCAATCTGTGGTGCTGCAATACCCATACCCTTTGAGTAGTACATTGTTTCAAACATATTATCAAGGAGTACTTTTAAATCAGGATAATCTTCTTCAATTTCTTCAGTCTCCTTTCTTAGAACAGGATGCCCGTAGGCGTAAATTGGTAATTTCATTTAAATATTCATATTGATTTATTATAAATTGAATTAAGAAAACCGATAGGATAAACTCTGTGGTATTCCTGATTCAAAAAACTACAGAAAGCCCATATATTCCTGAAGAATAATACAAGCACTTATCTGATCGACCAGTCCTTTATCTTTTCTGTCTTTTTTCTTTTTTACGGTTTTTCTTATAATTTCTTCAGCCATTTTAGAAGTAAAGGCTTCATCTTGTCTTTCTATTTTGACAGAAGGGTATAATTTAGAAAATTTTCTGATAAATCCACGGATATAGTCTTCAAGAAAAGTCGGACTGCCATCCTTTTGTACAGGTTGGCCTATGACAATACATTCTACATCCTCTGTTGAAAGATATTTTTCGAAAAATATTAATAATTCAGGTGTTTTAATCGTATCAAGAGGGCTTGCAATAATTTGCAAAGGATCAGTTGTAGCTACTCCTGTTCTCTTTATACCATAATCCAGAGCCATTATTCTAGCCATTATATTATTCTTTGTGACCAGGCAATATTATTTCATGTATTATTTCATGATCAGGCATGAAACCTTCCACCATAGGATACAGGAATAAAAATACTACTGCACCTGCTGCAAAACCAATAAAAGCCAGCCAGGCAATATTTTTAAAATACCAGACAAAATTGATTTTCTCCATACCCATAGCAGCAACACCTGCAGCAGAACCAATAATTAACATAGACCCACCTGTACCTGCTGAATAGGCCAGGAATTGCCATAGCTGACTGTCCATAGGATTTTCAACCGGGTTATACATACCCATTGCTGCAGCCACCAAAGGTACATTATCAATTAGAGCAGAGAATAAGCCCAACAAGATAATTACAATACTTCTATCAGGGGCGCCACCTGCAGCAGCTTCTCTAACAAATAAATCATCGAGCGTTGCAGCCAGGTCTTTCAGAACCCCCAAAGATTCTAAAGAAGCAACAGCCATGAGAATTCCCAGAAAGAATAATATGGAAGACATTTCAATTCTTGAAAGGGCATTGTGTGCAGAATAATGATGCTTGTCTTCAAATTCTTCGTCGGGATGAAGGTATTCTGATACCAGCCAAACCATTCCCAGACTCAACATCATTCCTACATAAGGTGGCAAGTGTGTAAAGGTTTTGAAAACCGGAACAAAGACCAATCCGGCAAGCCCTACAAAAAGCATTAATTTAGATCCTCTGACCTTTTGTTCATCTCCGACACCGAAATATCCTTCTGGATTTGATAAAGTCAGATTTCCTTTCATATAAGGCATTCGTGACATGATAAAAGTGGGAATTATAGCACAAACAACTGAAGGAAGTACAAGTGCCAGAATAAGGCCCTGAGTAGAAATATGTTCTCCAATCCACAACATAGTTGTTGTAACATCTCCGATAGGAGACCAGGCACCGCCTGCATTTGCTGCAATTACTGCCAGAGAAACGAAATACAGCCTTTCCTTTTTGTCAGGAACCAACCTTCTGAGCAACGATACAACAACGATAGTACAAGCCAGATTATCCAGGGTGGCAGAAAGAAAAAATGCCAATGGACACAAAAGCCACAGCATAGTTGTTTTTTTGGTAGTCGTTATTTTATCAGTTATTACAGAGAATCCCTTATGCAAATCTATTAATTCAACAATAGTCATAGCACCGATCAGAAATATCAGAATTTCTGCAGTCTTACCAATGTGATGCAATAAAACTTCATGAAGTGCATGGTCATGATCCCCGTTGTGTAGTTGTACCGGGTTCATATTATGATCATAAAGACTTAAATCTCCAATGGAAATAAGTGCCCAGCAGAGTGCTGCCATAACTAAAGCAGGGACAGTTTTATCAAGTTTCAGAGGATGTTCAAAGACTATTGCCATATAGCCAATGATGAAAGTAAAAATAACTACTGACAGCATAATGTTCTGATTATATTAGGTGGAAAGTATGTTTGTTGATCTTTGTAAATGTTTTTATTATTTACAAGGGCTAAAATTACACAAATTGGTGGGTTTAGCAAACAACTATTAACTTTTTTTAGTACCTGTTTTCAGAAGATGTTAAAATGATCCTGATTAGATCTTTAGAATTGCCCTCAAAAAAAAAGTCTGATTTCTCCTAAAAAGAGAAATCAGACTTTTTTTGAGAAATGTATGAATCTTTATTTAAAAAAAGAATCTGAAACTTTTGTACGGGTAACTTTCTTTAAGGTAGTTTTTGTGATGAGGTTCCCTTCACTGTCAAGAGTAGTACTATTTAAAAGAAATCCAGGTTTACCAGATTCCACCAAAGCACATATTCCGTGGTCCCCTTTGAAAAATTCTTTGTATTCAGAGAAATTAATATCTACATCGGTTGTAACTTCAAGTACAGAAATAAATTTAGACGTTGAAATCTGCCAGTTGTTAACTTTTCTGAAATCAGCATTTTTTACCTTGCCATTGTTTTTAAGTTTAGCACCTTCAAGGCTGAACCCTTCCGGGGAATTAATTTCACTTGATGGAATTTCTATTTTACTATCTCCGGTAACCATCAAAACAGAATTGGTGGATTTATGAGGGACAAATCTTATTTCATACTTTCCCCTTGCATTATTAAATGATATTTCATAGGCAAGTTTGTTGTCTTTGATATACCATTTCATATTGTATTCGACGAAAGGAGTGGTCTGAACCATTTCAATAATGCCTTCAAAGTCAGAACTTGTCGTGTTTTCTGCTGTTTTTGCCAGGGATTGAGAAGAAACAAAATTACAGTAGCTCAAAAAAATAGCTAACAGAAGTGTAATGTTTTTCATGTCAAATAGTTTGATTTTTTGTGTAATCTGAAGTGTTGCTGCATATGTGTATACCTCAAATAATTTGCCAATGTTTCAAATATATGCTAATAAGTTCATTTTTTGTTAATTTTTCTTGAATTTAAGATAAAAAACACCTTATTAGTACGATTCTGTTAATTAATAACAGGGCCTTTAATGTTGGTTGTCTGATAATTTCCGTCTATAGGTCCAAGAAGTGTATTACTATTCCTCTTTATTGCAGAACCTGCTGCACCACCTGCCGGGAATACTGAAAGGGGAGGGTCAGGAAAGTTCTGATTGAAAATGCTGATATTGCCAATAAAAGGAATACTGATAGTAACATCTAAATTGAAGGTAAGGCTCCCTGCAAGTCCGGGCAAACCGTAACCTCCTCCGTTTCCTCCAAATACTGCAGGAGTAATGGTGAATTGAGCAACCGTAATGGCAAAGCTGATTGGTGTTGTTAATATTCCTCCTGTACCGGGAACCGACATGATTCCTCCGGTTGCTGAAGACCCTGCCTGATAATACCCTATTCCGGTACCAAGATTTCCACCAATTCCCAACTGACTGCCACCACCTCCACCGGCACCAATACCGAGATTGAAATTACCAACAGGGGCAGGGATAGGAATAGTGGCAATAAATCCTACAGAACCACCGCCACCACCACCACTGTAAATCCTGCCTGAATTGACAAGGTGTGTATGTGTTGTCAGGTTCATCGCATCGGTTCCGGGGTCACCCTCACCGGTTTGTCCCTGCAATCCTGCACCGACTCCTCCATCTCCTCCTCTTGCAAAGAGAAAGCCTTCGTTCCAGATACCTACCTTAGATTGAGGATGTAAATTTCCAGAGGTATAAACAGGGGCACCCGAATAATCATTTGTAAGTTCAAGCCCCGGGGGGATACGCAAGACAACACATATCGGTGTGCCAGTGGGCAAACTGTTTGCTGCCTGCAAGTCATAATTTACCTGTGGTGCTATCAGGTTTACTTCTATACAGGGGTCTACTGTAACCACAAATACCTGGCTTTTAATATTGCCGTCACAGGCTGCCTGTACCACAATAGGATAGGTGCCTGCAGGAGCAAAAATATTGGCTGTAACTTTCATTGTGACCGTATCAGTTCCGGAAACTACAGAACTGTCTATTATTACACTAATGCCATCGGGTAGGTTAGCTATTACATAGATCCCTATAGAGGAATTTCCATTGGTCTGATTGATAAATAACCGTGTAGAATCTACGTTGCTGACTATCCTGTCAATGTTTCCGTTCTGATTTTCTATCCCGAAATCAAAGACACATTCATCACAGCTTTGTTGCCATACAGGCATCCAGCATCTTCCTGTATAATATTGAAGTGTGCTGTCTTCTGTATTGAAAATCGTTAAGCCGTACATCGGGCTGAAAATGTTGTTCCGTTCCTGTGTGGTCATTCGGGGGGGTAAAAAACCACGGTCCGTCGATTCAAGATGCAGAATTGCAGAGGTGTCAGGTTGAAGAATATTGATTCCTACTTGTGCCTGCAAAAGATTGTTGCAAAGAATAATTACCACAAAAAGAGGCAAGATGTTTTTCAGAAATTTCATTGTATTTTCTTAATGTTGACTTTTTACTGAAATTATTAATTATTGCAACATCATTTAAATTATAGTTATAGAGTATGCAGCAAATACGATTCAGCCTCTAATATATCAACTTTTCTCAAGAAATAATATCAATAATCAAATAATATCTTAACATTAATTATTTCTGTGGGTTTTTGACTGATTTTTTGTCTTTTAATATTTCTTCATCTCATTTATCTTTTCATCTCTTGTTTTTATTACTTTTGGTTTTACTCTTGATTTTCGTTGTATTCGATTTTAAAAAATTAAATAATGAAACTGTCTTTACTAATAATTTTATTGTCTCTTGTTCTTTATGCTTGTACTGATATAAACCCTGAGTCTTCTGATTCCGATAGGATCAGTAAGGATAATTTTGAAAAAAATCTGCAGGAACGTCTCATTAATGCTAAAGAGGGTGAATCGATAGTTTTACCAGAAGGTACTTTTAATATTCAAAGGCAGATTTCTTTTAATGATGCACAAAATGTTACCATTTCTGGTGCAGGAATGAAAAAAACGGTTCTTTCTTTCAAAAATCAAATCGAAGGGGCTGAAGGTCTCAGTATCAAAGGATCAAAGGGGATTACTTTAAAAGGTTTTTCTATTCTTGATACTAAAGGAGATGCTATCAAAATTCAAGATTCTGAAGATGTGAAAATGCAATACATTGGTGTTTCATGGACTTCAGGGCCTTCTCCTGAAAACGGGGCTTATGGACTGTATCCTGTATCCTGTAAAAATGTTTTGTTGGAGGACTGTGAAGCTTCATATGCTATGGATGCAGGAATTTATGTAGGACAGTCTGAGAATATTCTGGTCAGACGCTGTTATGCTCATCATAATGTTGCAGGGATAGAGATTGAAAATTCAACCAATGGTGCTGTCTATGATAATATAGCTGAAAAGAATACGGCAGGTCTGCTCATTTTTGATATGCCGGATATTCCTGTAGCTAATGGTGCCCGAATCAGTGTTCATAATAATATTGTCCGCAATAACAATTTCATGAATTTTTCAGAAAAAGGAAATGTAGTAAATATGTTGCCACCGGGTACAGGTATGCTCCTCATGGCACATACTCAAATGGATGTCTTTGAAAATACTATTGAAGGGCATAATACTTTGGGAATGGGTATTGTTAGCTGGCTTTTTACGGGAAAACCCTTTAAGTCTAAAAAATATATGCCTTTTTGTTCAGCTATTAATGTTTATAATAACACTTTTAAAGCAGGATCTGCACCCTCCGATACCACGACGGATTTCGGCCGGCTTCTGACAGGTCTGTTTCAGGGCTACAGAGATGTTATTACGGACGGTATTTTCAATCCGGGGAATCTTGATGATCAAGGAAAAATTAATCCTGAAAAACGTATTTGTATCCGAAATAACGGTGATATTTCTTTCGTAAATCTTAATGCACACCAAGGGGGGGAACCTCAACAAATGGCAGCAAATATGAATATTGATGCTGATGCCTTTGATTGCGAATTGGAATCTGTCGATATTTCTGGTCACGATGACTGGATTAATCCTGAAATTGTAGAATGATGTACTTAAATAACAAATTTTTCTGCCCTGTAATTCTGTCTTTTATTTTTATTCTTTGCTATGCCTGTTCTCCTTCAGGTGTTCAGATGTATTTAAATGATAAGCCTTTTGAAAAACTGTCAGAATATCAGTTTTTTAAAGGGGATATTAAAGACCTTCTTCCTGCTGAAAGGGTGTTGCCCTATGATTTAAATAACTCGCTATTTACTGATTATGCTGGTAAATCACGTTTTATATGGCTACCCGAAGGAGTTTCATGTAACTATAATGACACAGCTGTTCTTGACTTCCCGACGGGTTCTGTTCTGATTAAGAATTTTTTTTATTATCATAATGATAATGCGAAGGATGAAGGCCGAAGAATTATTGAAACCCGCCTGCTTGTTCACAGTAAAGAGGGCTGGGAAGCCTGGCCATATATTTGGAACGACGAACAGAATGAGGCTTTTCTCGAAATTGCAGGGGGAATCAGAAAAATTGACTGGTTAAATAAAAAAGGGGAAAAACAATCTGTAAATTATGTAGTGCCCAACAAAAATCAATGCAAAAGTTGCCATAACAAAAATGGTGAACTACTACCGGTAGGCCCTAAAGTGAAAAACCTGAATAAGTCTTTTTCTTATAGGGATGGGGAAGAAAATCAATTGGTCAGATGGGCAGAAAATGGCTTGCTTTTGGGCTATAATATCAATGATAATATTCCCATGGTGGCACAATGGGACAATCCGGCTTCTGCTTCCCTTCACAATAGAGCTATGGCTTACCTCGATATAAATTGTGCACATTGCCATAATCCCAAAGGATCGGCAAATACTTCGGGGTTGAATCTGATGTACGAAGAGCCTGTAGGGAGTTCTATAGGAATATGGAAATCTCCGGTGGCCACGGGTAAGGGCTCCGGTGGCCGGGAGTTCAGTATTGTTCCGGGCAAGCCGGAGGCTTCCATTCTTGTCTATCGTATGACTTCTACCGATCCGGGAGCAATGATGCCCGAACTCGGACGGTCTCTTATACATTCAGAAGGGGTGGAATTGATAAAAGAATGGATTACTGCTATGGACAGCTCGGTTGTTCAATAGAATTTTGTTATTTTACTTTTTCTCTTCAGCTTTTCTCCACCATTCCGTGTCAGGGGGAGACCCTCCGTCAAGTAAGATTTGTTCACCGATCATCGGGGTCGTTAAAATTACATCAGTTTCTTTCACTTTTTTCTTCAGTCGTTCAACCGGGTCTGCCCAACCATGCATCGCTATTGTGAAAGCGCCCCAGTGTATGGGCATTATTAACCTGGCCCTTACATCTAAAGCAACTTGCGCAGTTTGTTCGGGAAACAGGTGGTTCTGTATCCAATAACTACAATATTGCCCGCATTCAATCATTGCAAAATCAAATGGTCCATAACGTTCTCCGATTTTTTTGAAATGTGGCCCGTATCCTCCATCGCCACTGAGGTATATATTGTCTTTGCTTCCTTTTATGATCCAGCCGCCCCACAAAGTTTCAAAACGATCGCTCAGACTCCTTCCTGAATAGTGATGCGACGGCGTGAGTGTCAGCGTTAATTTTCCGAGTCGGGCATCTTCATACCAGTCGAGTTCCTCTATACGGTCTGCACTGATCCCCCACCTTATCAGATGAGCACTGACTCCCAGAGGGGTATAGAATTTCTTAACTTTATTTTTAATCTGCTTAATAGTAGGGTAATCGAGGTGGTCGTAATGATCATGTGTTATTAAAACAGCATCAATTTCAGGTAGTTCATCAATATTGAGAGGCAATCCCTTGCTGTAGCGGGGGCGGGAATACCAACGAACAGGGGAGAGGTCCTTGCTGAACATCGGATCTGCCAGAATGTTTTTGCCTTCAGTTTGGAGTAATATCGTTGAGTGACCGAACCAGGTGATACGAGTCGGTTCTCCTGAAGTTATGAAATCATCCTTATTTAATTTTATATAAGGAATATCAAAATCAGGATTTCTTAACTCTTTTGGTTTAATGGAATCATCTATAAAGTCTGCACTTTTGTGAATGGTATACTGATCTTGAAGATTGACAAACTTTCCATGCTGAAAATTGGGGGATTTTATGTATTTTTCCTTCTGTTCTTTCGAAACTTTTCCGCCGAATAACGGACTGAATTTAACGAATATTATTAAGATTATTATCAGAAGAAAAAGCAGTATCAGTAATGACAAGAATAGATACCCCAAAAAATTAAGCATATATTTTATTTGTACTAGCTGTTATGATGAGTATTAAAATGAAGGGGAGATTATAATAGTTGTATTAATTAATGTAAGGGGAATAAATATTGCAGAAATAGAATAATCAGTAATTATTCCTCCCGCTTATCCTTAGTCAAAGTTACCACATCGGTTTCAAACCACTTGCCCTGCACTTTCATTATTTTTTCAATAAGATCACGCACACAGCCATTACCACCCTTGACCGGGGAGATGTATTGACATAGGGCACGGATTTCAGGGACAGCATCAGCCGGGCAGGTAGAAAGACTTACAAGCCGCAATGATTCATAATCCGGCAGGTCATCACCCATATAGGCAGTTCTTGATAGGTCGAGCTTGTATATTTCTATTAACTCGTCAATTGCTTCCAGTTTGTCCTGCATCCCACTGTATATCTCCGTTACACCCAATCTCTGAAGCCTTTTGATAACTCCCTCAGACCTTCCACCGGTGATGATGATAATACGGTAGCC
Organism: uncultured Aureispira sp.; assembly: GCA_905480075.1. Lineage (GTDB taxonomy): Bacteria > Bacteroidota > Bacteroidia > Chitinophagales > Saprospiraceae > Aureispira. The sequence continues at coordinate 23,445 of CAJQOX010000405.1, forward strand.
TTTTTCTATAGCATATTTAATGGCATATCCATCCCTTACTGACATCTTTCGCATTAATACACCGTTTTCGTGTATGTAAACAGAACTGTCTGTAAGGACGCCGTCAACATCCAGAATTATAGTATTGATATTGTGTAAAAGATCAAGAAAGGACATCTTTAGAATTGAGAAGGGAAAGAACCGTTTATTAAGCTAATGGACAATCAGAAATAATGAAGAATCAGGAAATAAATAATTGATAATTAGCTTCGCAGAACCTTCGGTTTCATAATTATTATTGATTGTCTCTCCATTCATACACCCATTTAGACTGTATTAGTTCAAGGTGGTTTTCATTGCATTCTTCCCGTTTACCTACAAAATTAGGAATTGATAACACCCACTCGAGCAAATCAGTAAAACGAATTCTGTAAATGTTGGATTCTGAAAATTCATCACCGAATTTTTCATAAAGCCCCATTGCAATATCTTCGTGGTCTGCCCATTCAATTGGTAAGTCTAATTCAAAGCTCATTGTCAGATTTTAAAAATATAAAAAAGGATTAATTATCAATGTTCATGGCCAATTATCTGAGATTGATCCGGAACCAGAACTTCTATGATTTTATTCTCATCATCGTCTTGAATATTACATTGACAAGATAACCTTGATTCAATACGTGGATTGATAGCACGATCAATAAAGTCTTCCTCGGCATCAGATATCTCAGTAAGGTAATCTTCCCCTCTTTCTATGTAAACATGACAAGTACTACAGGCACATACCATCCCGCAATTGCTATTGATATGCATTCCATTATCTTCCGCAAGTTCCAGAATATTGTCACCGACCATTCCGGTTACCTCTTGCGATGCCAACTTAGTATCTTCAAATATGTATTTTACAACAACCATTATTTTTTGAAAGTCCTTTTTATTAAATATAAGCGTTTTTCAGAAGACAAAAGTACAATAATAATTTTATAAAGTATTACTATCTTCGAAATAAGTCGAAAGTCGAAGGTAGAAAGTAGAAAGACATTATTGGTAATTTGTCATAGTTTATGAAATTCTGTGTTCAGCAAAGCTGAATAGGAAGGGTTTTCTATAGACGATTATGCTAAGATATATTCATTCGCCCCTTTTTTCTCAATAAAAGTTAGTCTGATGTCTAAAATCAAAAAGCTTTTATCGCAGAACCCATTCGAATTATCATCGTGAAAGAGGGCGACTGCATAGTCTCCCTTCTGTAAGGAAAGGGTGTGTTTGACGATGCTTTTGTTGACAGAAAGTGCTGTTTATCTATAAATCTTCTACAGGCTCAGGAATCCTTTTCTGTCATTAACAACAGCAATTTGCATTTTGCCACTTGTTTTTTTAACCACTGACAGGGAGGGTGAAATTTACGTTTTGAGCATAGATATGCCCTGAAGCAATAAACAACAGAATGCTTATTGATGTATCGAGGTAGTTGAACATAGAAATATTTTTTAATAGTAAAAAAAATCCGGATGTTCTGTTCTGTTAAAATCGAAGACCTGCGGTGGCACCTATCCACATTTTTATATTTGTGCCTTCGTTGGTTTTATTAAAAAAATGATAGGGCATGATGTGGGAACCTAATGTTTTTGTTTTTTCATTATATTTCGAAGACAGTATCAAGTTGTAAACCGGGCCTAAGAATAAACTTGCCCTGTCTGAAATCTTAATATCGAGGGTCACTTTAAACTGATTAAGGAGATTTAGTTCTTTGGTCCAGATATCGTCCTCATTAATATGTGAACTTAATAATTCAAAATTGACATGCAATCCTTTGCTGATTTCTGCAGTAGTTCCAAGGCCAAGACCAATTGACCAGGAATAAATATTGTTGCTGTTAACTGCCCAGCCTCCCTGAAGAATATGATAGAATTTTTTTGCCCCGAATTTGGCACCAAAATTCAGATACATTGCATCTCCACCAGAGAGTTCAAGTCTGTTATAACCATTTTTAATAATGTTTATCAGGCCAATAGGAACTCCTTTGATACTATCTGCAACATTGATAATCCCTATCATCAGACCTGTGGCTTTTTCTGCTGAATTTAACAGGCCTGCCTGTACGCCCTTTAATTCATTCGCAGAATTAAATATACCCAGCTGAACACCATTTACTTTTTTGGCAATATTGACGCTTCCTGCCTGTACTCCCTCTACTTCATGTGCCACATTAAAAACAGCAGATGCCTGAAATTGTGCCTTTGCACTGATGTTGAAAACACCTGCTATTTGTACAGCAGATTTACCACCCCAGGCAACATTTCCAAATCCAGCTATCTGAGTACCAAAAAGTTTACCGTTCGCGAAGTTTAATAATCCTGCTACCTGAAATCCATAGACATCGGTAGCTATATTGTTCAGGCCTGAAATCTGCATGCCATACAAATCTTTACCAATATTGGCCAGTCCACTGATTTGAGTCCCATAAATATTCGTCCCAAGATTCCACAAACCTGCAATTTGAATACCCCTCAGTTCTTTTTTACAAATATTCAACAATCCCGAAATTTGAGTGCCGTAGACCGCTGCATTAACAGTATTAAAAAATCCTCCTATCTGTACTCCCCTTATTTTCTGTTTGATACTATTTCCTATCAGACCCAGTTCAATACCTTTTAGGCCGCCATTAATGCCCCATAAAAGATTGAAGGACAGATTGTTTGTTTTGTTGAAATGTCTTCCGTTTGTGCTGATGAAGGGGAGGATAGATGCCTGTCCGAAATGTGGGCTGATTGTTTCGGTATTAATAGGAATATTAAGACAGTTATCTGTTATCAAAGGATCTTCATAGTGCACCGCATCCCCCACTTTTTTTATTACAAGGGGTTCAATTTCTACAGTGGACAGCGGAACACTTTGCTTGATTATTTCAGGTTCTAATTTTAATGTGTTGACAATTAATTCAGAGTGAATGTCAAAATCGAATAAAGTCCCCCTTTCCAGGGTTTTTTGTTCTCTTATTTTCCTTTTTTTTGCTCTCTTTTTCTTCCTTTTCTTTCTTGCTAAATGCTTTTTTATTTTTTTGTCGTCAGATCTCAGAACTAATTGATTGCCAATAAAAGCACAGAGGATATTGTTTTCTTCAAAAAACCTTTTAAGTGTTGCATTCAGCAGAAGCCCCTCGCTGTGAAAGCTAAGTTTTTCCTTTAGTTTTATATGGTCGTTTCCATAAGAAAAATTAAGGTCATAATTATTACTGAAGTGTTCCAGGATTTCTATCAGGGGAGTTTTGGAAAAATGCACATTAACCCTTTGTGCATCAAAGGGCTCCTGTGCATACAATCCCAAAAAAGAGAACAGTAGTAATACTGTCACTATGTTTTTCTTATCAGTCATAGGATAATCAATTTAATTTTCAAAGATTATTCACATCCCTGACCAATAAGGATATATTTATTATCAACTTTTTTTATCTGCAAATTCGTACTGAAAGCAAGTGCATCAAGGATTTCATTTAAATCCGGCTCTTCAAACTTTCCTGTATAATGGCAGTTGAGCACTTTCGAATTCTCCGTGCTTATATTTATGTCAAAAAAGTGTTCAAGGCTTTCGGTGACTTCGGAAACTGTATTGTTTTCAAAAATCAATTGCCCAGTTTTCCATGCAATAGAGTTTAGATCGGATTTTTCTGTTGCTTCAAGCTTGTCGGATTCAGCATTATACACTGCCTTTTCATTGGGCATCAGACATGTTTTCTGCGTATTTCCAATTGCTTCGAAGGCTACTTTGCCGGATAATACAGCCACTTCTACAGAATTTTCAGCGGCATAGGCCCTGACATTAAAAGAAGTACCTAAAACGGTTGTTTTTGTTTTTTCAGTAAGTATTTCAAATTGATCGCCATCTTGTTCAGCGACTTCAAAAAATGCTTCTCCCTGTAAAGTTACGCTTCTGGGATTAAAATTTCTGTTGAAAGAAAGAACCGAGTTTTCGTTCATCAGAACATGAGAACCATCCGGAAGTTCGACTTCCTTGTTTTCTTCAACAGAAGTAATAAATTTTGTAATATCTTCACTTCTGAAATTAAAATTATAAAGCCACAGAAGCGACAGGGAAATTAATGTAAAGGCAGCAGCAATTTGTAACTTTTTTAAAAACTTTATACTGCCTGAACGACTTTCCTTTTTTATGACTTTTGAAAGTTTATTTTCAAAATTGTTCCATGCGATATCAGTATCAACGGGAATATCTTTGGCGTAATTTCCAGATAATTTCCAATTGTTGATATTCGTATCAACGAAAGCCTTATTCTCACTGTTTTCTTCCGACCAAAGTTTCAGCTTTTTTTCCTCTTCTGAAGTTGCTTCATTGTTCAGCACTTTAGATAGTAGGTTCAGATATTTGGTTTCTTTAGTATCCATTTTTATGCTTTCTGAATATAGGATGCATTTTTATGACTGGTCCCCCTATTCAATTTGTAAATATTTTTAATTTTTTTTCAAATAAATCAAAAGTGGTTATTTGATAAGAGAGATTTATAAAAAAAAGAAAATCACGGAACAACCCATATATGCATTGATGGCAATTCTCATTCTTTTTAAAGCTTTGGAAATATGATTTTCTACCGTTTTGGGGGAGATATTGAGTTTCTTACTGATTTCCCTGTAAGATAATTGTTCAAAGCGGGAAAGCATAAATACCGTTCTGCATCCTGTGGGCAAAGAATCAATCGCTTTATTGATTTCATTTTGTAATTCAAGTTCAAGATAAATATCTTCGCTGCTGCATATTGTAGCCGAGTGATGTTCTGCAACTTCTTCAAAATTGTATTTATTATTTTTCCTGATAAAGCCCAAAGCTTCATTGATACCCATCCTGCGGAGGTAGGCCCCCAGGGCATCCTCAATATTGATTTGATGTCTTTTTTCCCAGAACCTCAGGAAAACATCCTGTGTCAGGTCTTCAGCAATTGCTTTGTTGGGAATCAGGCGGAAGGTAGCACGAAAGACAGCAGGGTAGTGTTCCTGAAAAATAACTTTCAGGGCTTTTTGATCATTTGCTTTTAAACGCTTCAGTAATATGACAGTCTTATTATCAATCATTTAATATTGGGAAAAAGAAGTAGTTGTTTTTTTTAACTGAAAACTTGTATGAATCGGTAAACTTACCATTTTTTTTTTGCAGCTAATAGCCACCTACAAAATGTATTTAACTTTTTTTTTACTAATATGTTTCTTTTACAGAAAACGTAAAATTTTACTTCACCATTGATTTAATAATGAAAAAATAATGTTTTGATTAATAGCGATGATAGATTTTTTTCTATCTTTTTCTGGTTTTCTTTATGTTTTTTGATGGGATCATGGACCAAAAGCTTAAATAATAGAATATTAATTCATTTTTAATTAAATTCAATTTTTATTACATGCCTGCTTTGAATCACTTCAATGATAAATAAATACTATGAATTATTTTATAGCTTGTATTATTTTAATAACTGCTATTTCAGTATCCCGGGCACAGGTTCTGTACGATCCTCAGGTCCTATATGATGTGCCGGCAGGATTATTTGAAATAGATTCTTTAAGAACGGTAGAACTTAACTTTTATAATCCTTCTTTTCACGATAGCCTTGTAAATGGCTGGTATGCTGAAAGTGGACTAAGGATGCCTGCTTCATTAAAAATGGGAAATGTGTTACTTGATTCAGTGGCTGTGAGATACAAGGGGAATTCTACCTTTTTTATTGCAGAAACCAACGGGATTGATAAAATTCCATATAACATAGATATGAACGACTATGTATCCGGTCAGAAATTGATGGGCTACAAGAAAGTTAAACTTGCCTCTGCACTTTTTGACCCTACCTTTGTAAAGGAGATGACCGGATATGCCATTTACAGAAATTATCTTCCCACTCCTCAGGCAAATCATATGAAGTTGAATGTTCAGGGGAATTATCTTGGTCTTTATGTTAATACAGAAGCAGTGGGTTCACAGTTTCTGAAAAAACATTTCGGGGAAAAGGATGGCTCATTTTTTAAATGTGACCCCTCTGCCCAATATGGTTCGGGGGCTCCCTTTTTGAATTCGGATTTGGTTTATTATGGTTCTGATACCAGCCTCTATACACAACGGTATCAGTTGAAATCTGATTCTCTATCAGCTTGGTTTGAATTGTTGGAACTGATAGATGTACTCAATAATGATCCTACTAATATTGATACTATTCTTAATGTAGACCGGGTATTATGGTATTTTGCCTTGAATCAGGTTTTACTAAATACGGATACATACAACTCGCTGGTCAGGCATAATTATTATCTATACCGTACCGGGGATGGTCTTTTTCAGGTTATTCCATGGGATCTTTCCGAGACGTTCATCGGGGCAATGCTTGATTGGCTCAACGACCCTGATCTAATATATCAGATGGATCCTTATTTCGGGATTTCTCAAAACGGATTTCCTTTAGTCTCATCCTTGTTAAGTAATCCACTTTGGCAGAAGCAATATACTGCCCATCTCAGAACCGTCTTTAACGAACAGATTGCTGATACTTCCCTGGTACATGATATGGCCGCGAATGCACAGGCTTTAGCCTATAATGCAGCACAGACAGACCCCTGGAAATATTTCACAATGGCCCAATTTAGTGATAACCTGTATAATTGGTTTCCCTGGTTTTCAGTTAAAATTGCCGGAATAATGAAAACGGTGCACGAACGGCGGGCATTTCTCTCTGTTTTTCCTGAAATGCTAAAGGCGCCGCCTGTAATCCATTCAGTTCATCAGAGTGATTCTGTTCCGCTTGCCGGAGACTCAGTCTATATTTCTGCTGATGTTTCGAATGCCACCGTAGTAGACCTTATGCTGACAATATCTCCTTACCGGTCTAAATTTCAGGCTATTTCAATGCTTGATGACGGAACAAACGGAGATGTCACAGCAGCAGACGGGATTTATACAGCCTTGGTTCCTCACAACAGTGTTGCAGATGTATTGAGTTATTATATACGGGCACAGAATACCGATGCCATGTCTCTGAGTCCTGCCCGGGCAGAATATGAGTTTTATACTTATACTGTATCGCCCACAGTGGATGTTATACAGATTCAGGATGATAATTTGCTGACTATTTTTCCAAATCCTGCAAAATCTTCCGCAATGCTGGAATTTGATTCAGGAATCATCCGGGAAGTCAGACTATATGATGCCCCCGGGAAACTGCTTAAAGTATATGGTTCTGTTGACGATTCGACCTGTTCCGTTGATTGTAAGGACCTTCCTGCTGCTGTTTATATGCTTCAGGTGGATACTGATAAGGGGGTGTTTATAAGGAAATTGATCGTTGAACCTTAGATTGCTGACAAATGAAGAACCCGCCTTGCAGTATCATAATTCCCACCCTGAATGAATCATTGAATATACTGAACTGTATTCAGAATGTCAGGGAGTGTCTGCCCGAGTGTGAACTGATTGTAGTAGACGGAGGCTCTGAGGATGATACTGTAGCCCTTGCAGGATCTGTAGATGTACAAGTTATTACTAGTTCCCCCGGCCGCGGGTTACAGTGTCGGGCAGGTGCTGAAATGGCTTCTTCTGATGTTCTTTTATTTCTTCATGTAGATTCTGTCCTGAGGGAAGGAACACTCGGCTTGCTAAACCAATATTTTACTCTTACAGCGCTTCAGGTTGCCACCTTTAAAGTCTTTTTTGATGGTCCTGAGAAACGCTATCGATTCTTTGAATGGGCAGCCCGATATGATAGTTTGTTTACCACCTATGGTGATCAGGTTATTGTGGTGAAAAGGGACTTTTATTTTAATCAGGTTGAGATACCTGCAATAGCATTATTTGAAGATGTCGAATTTTTTCGAAAGGCACGCAGAAAGACAAAAATACATAAGCTCAATATTCCTGTCTTAACATCTGTCCGGCGATATAAAAAAAAAGGGTTTTATCAGGATGAACCTTCTGAATTCTTTACTTATGATAGGATTTATTTTGGGAGTAAAAGCCTCTGTTCTTCACAGGATATATTATAAATAATCTATTTCATCAAATAATTTTTTCATCATAGAATCATTTGTAACAATTATTTTAATTTTTAACAAACTTGTAACTTTTCGATAAACCCACGTTATATTTTTACAACAATAATTATAAACGAAAAGTATTTAAGTCTTAAATTAATTGAAAATGAAAGTTTTGATTGTTTTTACCCTTCTTTTAGTCTTCTTTTTTTCCTGTTTTACTGTTTTGGGACAGGATTCATTATTAAATGTAAACAATCACTCAGATTGTAAGAATATGATGGAAATTAAAGTAAGAAAAACAATAGGTCCCACCACGAGTCCGGAAGGGGCAGGAGATATACTTGAGTTCAATAATAACAGCCGCACTGACCTTTATTTTATGGAAAAGGAGAACAACAGTGTCTGGTATAAGTTTAAAATTAAAACCAAGGGCAATTTATCTTTTGTAATTGAACCACTTGACAGCCTGAACGATTACGATTTTGCCTTATATAAATATACAGAAAACAATTTCTGTGAAGGAGTGAAAAATAAGAAAATCAAACCACTTAGGAGCAATTTTTCGAGAAACAAGATTGAAATTATGGGCAAAACCGGCCTGTCTGCTTCAGCTGAAAATGAATTTGTTGCCGCAGGGGTGAATCCTGCATACAGCAAAAGTGTAAAAGTTGTTGAGAGCGAGGAATATGTATTGCTTGTAAACAATGTATATGAAAACGGAGAGGGGCATATCCTTCATTTTGACTACTCTGTCAACCTGAGTTTGAAGGGGAATGTTGTTGATATTGATGGAGAAAAGGCGGTTGAAGCAAATATTACTTTGACAAACACTAAAACCGGAGACGTATTGGTAGAAACTACCTCCGATTCGGTAACGGGAGATTACAGTTTGAAATTTGATATTTCCAAAAGTCAGATGAATGACCCTTTGCACCTGGAAATATTTAAGGATGATTACTTTTTTCACGATACCATTATTACCGCCTTTAAAATTGCTACAAAAATGCGAAATGTGAAACTGTATTCAAGGATTAAAAAACTGAAGAAAGGCGATCGCTTTGTGGTCAGTAATATCCTTTTTCACGGCAATTCCCCCAAACCACTTGATCGTTCATTGCATTCTATCAAAGCACTATACAAAACAATGAAACGCAATAAAGGCCTGAAGATTTCCATAGAGGGGCATACGAACGGCTGCGGGAACGGAGCATCATTTTCACAACAATTATCAGATGCCCGTGCCTTGACAATATTTAATTTTCTGACAGAAAGAGAAGTAAATAAAACCCGTCTTTCCTCTGTTGGTTACGGTTGTAAACATATGTTACATTCCGAACGCGGGTCTTTAGCACACCTAAACCGAAGGGTAGAGATAGAAATCGTTGATTTTTAATGGTAGCGAATCAATTCCTTAACAAAAAATTATTTTTTATCTGAAAATAAATACCTTTGCAATTCATGATGGTAATAATGCCATCGCAATCAGCAAAAAATTATGTTTCAGAAACTAAAAATAATAGAGGAAAATCCTAATTACATTATAGTAAATAAAAGGGCCGGACTGATTACAGAGCGGAATCCTTTTGAAGTAATAACCGTTGAATCCCTTGTTGAGGAATATCTCACAACGGGAAAAAGGACTCCTTATTCGCTGGAAAGAAAACATTTGGCACCGAAGACCAAAGAAAGAAAAAATTTCAAAAAACAAAGCAGAAAAAAAAATGCAGCTTTTGTTGGTATCGTTCATCGGCTGGACCGGGTAACAAGCGGGGCTATGGTATTTGCTAAAAACCGTAGCTCTCTGAAAAAGCTGAACAATCAGATAAGCAGCAGAAAGATACAAAAAACATATCTTGCGATTGTTGAAAATCCACCACCTCATAAGGAAGGTACACTGAGACATCAGTTGGTAAAGAATCAAAAGAACAAATGTGCAGAAATTTACGAAAACCCAAGAAAAGACAGTATGGAATGTACCCTTTCCTATTCACTGTTAAAGTCTACTGCACATAGTCATCTTTTAAAAATTGAACTTAAAACAGGGCGGTTTCATCAAATCCGCGCACAACTTTCTCATATAGGATGTCCGATTATAGGCGACGAAAAATACGGAGCAAAAAAACAACATTTGCCTCTTGCTATCTGTTTGCATTCATGGGAGTTGAAAATCAAGGATTTAGGAGCTAATGAAATCCTGGAATACAAGGCAGATTTACCAAACACGAGATACTGGAAAGATTATTCTCTTCTATTTTAGCATTATCAGTTTACATAACAGGGAAACCATGTTACTTTATTTAGTTTTTTGCTTCCGCAATACTTTGGAGCATTTGCTGATGCACGGCTTCAATCTTTTCCTCTTCTTTACTTAGGTAAGCAATAATTTCAGTCTCTGACATCGACTTGTACATGTCTTCATCAAGGTCTGTGTTTTTGAATTCCCTCATCCAGTTCATCATTGCATCCTCTGCTTTTTTGAGACCAAGCAACATATCGAGAATCTTTAACTTTTGTAAAGAATCAACCTGTACATTATTTAGTGAATTGCGCAATTTATGACGGGCATTGCCGATATCTTTCATCAGCAACATAGCCGTATCGTGTTTTTCTCCTACAACCGAGTACAAGTGTGCAGCGACCGGAGATAAGGAAAAAGTACCATCTTGTTCTTTTGCATTATTTTCGGAATTACAATTGAAAAATAAGATAGAAAAGCAGGAAAGAAAGAATAAATATTTCATAGAGAAATTAAATTGATAAGAGAGAAATTAAATCAGGATAAATATCAAAGCAACAGAATAAAAAGCAAGAAGTTGCTATTTTTTTTTATTTTTGTGGGACAAAGTTATAAATTAACTTAAAAAAAAGACCCTCCATTAAAAAATAATATGGAATTAAAAGCAAAGACTGTAGCAGAATCCCGGGCAGTGATGACCGAGATGATTATGCCGAATGATACAAACCCTATACATAATCTGATGGGGGGTAATTTGTTGAAATGGATGGATGTGGTGGCAGGAATCTGTGCGGGCCGACATTGTGAACGGTATGTGGTGACAGTTTCAGTAGATCATGTATCCTTCGACAAGCCAATTCCTCTGGGTGATGTGATTACACTTGAGTGTGTGGTTACCAGGGCTTTTAATACTTCATGTGAAGTTTATGTTGAAGTATTTTCTTCTAATATAAAAGGAAAGAATACAC
>CAJQOX010000406.1 GCA_905480075.1 uncultured Aureispira sp.
TTTTTTTTGCCCTTTCTCATTTCCTGAGAGCTTTTTATTTTTTTGGCGTTTTCGCCAACGTAGCTCAGGGGTAGAGCACCACCTTGGTAAGGTGGGGGTCGGCAGTTCAATTCTGCTCGTTGGCTCTATTAATCTTGGCAAACAAAAAAATAGATTTTTCTATTTTGTCAAAAAACTTTTTTATTAAATCTTTAATTATCTTGACTAACCATGGCTAAAGAAACGTTTGACCGCTCAAAGCCCCACGTAAACATTGGAACAATTGGACACGTGGATCATGGTAAGACCACGCTTACAGCTGCAATAACTTCTGTTTTGTCAGACTCTGGTCTTGCTGAAAAAATTGATTACACCACTATTGATTCCGCTCCGGAAGAAAAAGAACGTGGTATCACTATTAATACTGCTCACGTAGAGTACCAAACTGATAATCGTCACTATGCACACGTTGACTGTCCTGGTCACGCTGATTATGTGAAGAATATGGTTACAGGTGCTGCTCAGATGGATGGTGCTATTCTTGTAGTTGCTGCTACTGATGGTCCTATGCCTCAAACTCGTGAACACATTCTTTTGGCTCGTCAGGTTGGTGTGCCTAAGATTGTTGTTTTTATGAACAAAGTGGATCTTGTAGATGATCCTGAAATGTTGGAGTTGGTAGAAATGGAAGCTATGGAAATCCTCGAATCTTATGGATTTGATGATTGTGTAGTTGTTCAGGGCTCTGCTCTTAAAGCTCTTGAGGGTGATGCTGATAATGTGGCTGCAATCAGAGAGCTTATGGCTGCTGTTGATGTTCAGATTCCTTTGCCTGTTCGTGATATCGAAAAACCTTTTCTAATGCCTATTGAGGATGTATTCTCTATAACGGGGCGTGGAACTGTTGCTACTGGTCGTATCGAAAGAGGTGTTGTGAATACTGGTGATGCTGTCGATATTATCGGATTCCAGGCTGATGGTGAAAAACTTACTTCTACTGTAACTGGTGTTGAAATGTTCCGTAAAATTCTTGACCGTGGTGAAGCAGGTGATAATGCCGGACTTTTACTTCGTGGAATTGATAAGGAGGTTCTTAAAAGAGGTATGGTTATTTGTAAGCCGGGTTCTGTTAAGCCTCATACCAAGTTTACCTGTGAAGTATATGTTTTAGGTAAAGATGAAGGTGGCCGTCACAAGCCTTTCTTTAATGGTTACCGCCCTCAGTTTTACTTCCGTACTACGGATGTAACAGGCGCTATCCAATTGCCCGAAAATGTTGAAATGGTAATGCCTGGTGATAACCTTACAATTACTGTTGAACTGATTGCACCTATCGCTATGGAAAAAGGTCTTAGATTTGCAATCCGTGAAGGCGGCCGTACTGTAGGAGCTGGTCAGGTGACTGAAATTCTCCAATAAATTGACTTTTAGTCTTTTTATTTTAAAATAAGAAGGGTTGGGCATTTACTTGCCTGGCCCTTCATTTACGGGTGTAGCTCAATTGGTAGAGCATCGGTCTCCAAAACCGAGGGCTGGGGGTTCGAGTCCCTCCACCCGTGCTTTATTTTTTTGATTTATTTTGTAGCATTATGGTAGAATATTTTAAACGAAGCTTAGATGAGCTTACCAATAAGGTAACATGGCCAACTTGGCCTGAACTTCAGAAAACAACGGTTGTTGTAATTGCAGGGTCTGTTTTTTTGGCCTGTATGATTGCTTTGATGGATGTTATTTGGATTAATGCCCTTAGCTTTTTATATTAATTTTTTTTATTTGCAATATTTATATTATGGCTTCTGTAGAAACAAAATGGTATTGTTTGAGGGTGGTGTCCAATAAAGAACGTAAAATTAAAGAACGTTTGGATTTGGAAATTGACCGTAATGGTTGGAGAGACTCTATACCTAATATTATTGTTGCTACTGAAAAAGTATATAAAATTCGCAATGGCAAAAAAGTTATTCTTGACAGAACGCTTACACCAGGATATATTCTTGTAGAGGCAGTTATTAAAAAAACACCCACCGGGATTAAATCTGCGCTTAATGGTGCAGTAATTCAGGCTATGACTTCTATCAAGGATGTGATTCACTTTTTAGGTAAAAAAAGTCCCATTCCTATGAGGGATAATGAAATTACCAGAATTCTAAGTAAGGTTGACGAGTCTTCTGAAAAAGGAGAAGCCCTCGCTGATCCTTTCCTTGTAGGGGAGGATGTCAAAGTTACGGATGGTCACTTTAAGGATTTTACCGGTGTTGTCAAAATGGTTAACGAAGAAAAGAAAAAAATCGTCATCATTACCAAAGTCTTTGGTAGAGAGACGGAAGTTGAATTGAATTTTATGCAAGTTGAAAAAAACTCTTAAATTTTTATAAGTAATGGCAAAAGAAGTAGAAACATTTATCAAACTCCAGGTTAAAGGAGGTCAGGCTAATCCAGCCCCGCCGGTAGGTCCCGCATTAGGTGCCAAAGGTGTAAATATTATGGAATTCTGCAAACGTTTTAATGCAGATACCCAGGATAAAATTGGTCAGGTGTTGCCTGTAACGATTACTGTCTTTAAAGATAAGTCCTTTACGTTTTTAATCAAAACACCTCCGGCAGCTGTTCAGCTTTTATTAGCTGCTAAGCTTAAAAGCGGTTCACCGCAGTCTAATATGCAAAAAGTGGGGTCTGTAACTTGGGATCAGGTAAAAACTATTGCTGAATCAAAAATGGTTGACCTTAATTGTTTTACCGTTGAGTCTGGTATGAAAATGATTGCTGGTACTGCTCGCAGTATGGGTATAAACGTTACTGGTACCGCTCCCTGGTAAATCTGGTTTTGTTTTTTATCTCCCCCCTGAGGGATTTGAAATTGTCCCGAAAGGGGACATTAATATTTTGTTCAATGGATGAAGAGTATAACCTCATATCTCATCCTTAAAATTTTTATAATGGGAAAAATTAGTAAGAAAAGAGCAGCAGCTGTTAAGAAAATTGAAACAGGTAAACTCTATTCCCTGGAGGAAGCAATGGCCCTTATTAAAGAGGTCAATATTGCGAAATATGACGCATCTGTGGATTTGCATATCCGTTTAGGAGTCGATCCAAGAAAAGCTGACCAAAACCTTCGTGGAACTATTAGCCTTCCTCACGGAACCGGTAAAGACAAAAAAGTACTCGCACTTTGTACTCCTGATAAAGAGGAAGAAGCTAAAGCTGCTGGTGCCGACTTTGTTGGTCTGGATGAATACCTCACTAAAATGCAGGGTGGTTGGCTTGAAATGGATGTGATTGTCGCAATGGCAAATGTAATGCCTAAGCTTGGTCGCCTGGGTAGAGTTTTAGGACCTCGTGGTCTTATGCCTAATCCTAAATCAGGTACTGTTGTAACCGCAGCTCAAAGCCTCGGTGATGCAATCAGCTCTATCAAAAAAGGTAAAACCTCTTTCAGGGTTGACAAATACGGAATTATTCATACGCCTGTAGGTAGAGTCTCGTTTACCGCCGAAAAATTATTTGATAATGCAAATGAAGTGTTGAATACTATCAACAAAATGAAACCTTCTTCTGCTAAAGGTATTTACATGAAAAGCATTACTGCTGCTACTACCTGTAGCCCTGGAGTGCCTATCTCTACTAAAATCAAATAATTAAAAACGCTTTAGATTAAGCTTTAAAAATATTTAAAATGACAAAAGCAGAAAAAACATTAGCAATTGAAGAGTTGTCTGTGAAGTTTGCCGATAGCAAATACTTCTACCTGACTGACTGTTCCGAACTAAATGTTGAAACTATAAATAAACTGAGAAGAACTTGCTTTGAACAAGGTATTCAACTTAAAGTTGTAAAAAATACCTTAATCAGAAAAGCATTGGAAAAAGCAGCTGAATCCAATAACGAAAATTATGAGGATTTGTACGCTGTTCTCAAAGGTGCCTCAGCGCTTATGTTTACCGATACCGGTAATGCACCTGCAAAACTTATTAAAAAATTCAGAGAAGAAAATGAAAAACCCCTTATTAAAGGTGCTTTCGTTGAATCTGATATCTATATTGGTGATGATCAACTCGAATCACTTGTTAATCTCAAGTCTAAAAATGAATTGATCGCCGATATTATTCTTTTGCTCGAATCTCCTGTCAAAAACCTTTTGGGGTCTTTACAATCAGGAGGGAATACTATCTCAGGATTGCTTAAAGCACTCGGAGACCGGGCTGAATAATTCGTTTTTTGTATCAAGTTGTTTCGTTACAAACAACTTTTTATCTGGCGTATTCAACGCTTCCTGGTGAATATGTTGTATAAATCTTATTTAGTAACTTATTTCTTTTTTGAAATTTTAAATTATCTATCAAATGTCTGATTTAAATCAATTGGCAGAACAATTAGTAAACCTTACTGTAAAAGATGTCAAAGAATTGGCTGATATCCTTAAAGATACTTATGGTATCGAACCTGCTGCTGCTGCTGTAGCTGTTGCTTCTGCTTCAGGTGGAGGAGGTGGCGAAGAAGCTGCTGCTCAAACTGAATTCGATGTAATGTTGAAATCTGCCGGTGCTGCTAAACTAAAAGTCGTTAAAGAAATTAAAACTCTTTTAAATATCGGCCTTAAAGATGCAAAAGCGCTTGTAGATGGTGCGCCTTGTGCAGTAAAAGAAGCTGCTTCTAAAGAAGAAGCTGAAAGTTTGAAAACTGCACTCGAAGCAGTTGGAGCTGAAATTGAGTTGAAATAATATGTAAAAGTTATGATGTGGCAAAACTTTCTGCTACCATCGTGCTTTTTTATTATAAGTGTGGGCTTAGTTACTCCTTGAGTAGCTAAGCCTATTCCTCTATAATTTATGCAATCTGGCAAAGGTCAGATTTTCCTGTTTTTTTTAATGAAACATCATTGGTTTATTTATATGTTTTTTGATGTTTTGTCCTGAGTAGTAATTTTATAAAAATAGCTTCATGTCGTCAACTAATATCACAAGCCACTCCGGTGCTCCTGTTAACAAAAGATATAGCTTTGGTAAAATTAAACACGAGTCAGAATATCCTGACTTTTTGGAAATTCAAGTTAAATCCTTTCAGGAGTTCTTTCAGCTGGAATCAACTCCCGAAAGTAGAATAAACGAAGGCCTCTACCAGGTCTTCCAAGAGAATTTTCCTATTACTGATGCCCGTAATATTTTTGTTCTTGAGTTTTTGAACTATTTTATCGACCCGCCAAGATATTCTCTCGAAGAATGTATGGAACGTGGTTTGACTTATAGTGTCCCTCTTAAAGCAAAATTGCGTCTTTCCTGTAATGATGAAGAACACGTAGATTTTGAACAGACCGTTCAGGATGTCTTTTTAGGGAATATCCCTTATATGACTCCTAAAGGTACTTTTGTTGTAAATGGTGCCGAAAGGGTTATCGTTTCGCAATTGCACAGGTCTCCAGGTGTGTTTTTTGGCCAATCCCGTCACCCGAATGGTACGCGTATCTACTCTGCTCGTGTAATCCCGTTTAAAGGGGCATGGATGGAGTTTGCTACAGATATCAACTCTGTGATGTATGCTTATATCGACAGAAAGAAAAAATTTCCTGTTACTACTCTCCTGAGAGCTATTGGCTTTGACAGCGATAAAGATATTCTCAATATTTTTGGATTGGCTGATGAAATAAAAGCGGATAGAAAATCTTTGGAAGCTAATCTCGGTAGAAAACTCGCAGCTCGTGTCTTGAGAAACTGGACTGAGGATTTCGTAGATGAGGATACCGGTGAAGTTGTTTCTATTGAAAGAATTGAAATTATTCTCGAAAGAGATATCATTCTGGATGAAAAAAATATTAATGATATTCTAGAAGTGGAGGTGGATACCATTATTCTGCAGAAAGAAGATGTAGAAGAGGATTATTCTGTAATATATAATACACTTCAAAAAGATACTTCTAACTCAGGTATTGAAGCCGTTCAACATATTTACAGACAACTTCGTGGATCCGATCCACCGGATGAGGAAACGGCAAGAGGAATTATTGAAAAATTATTTTTCTCTGATAAAAGGTACAACCTTGGTGATGTAGGACGTTATAAAATTAACAGAAAACTTGAATTGCTGACTCCGCTTGATGTCAGTGTTCTTACTAAGGATGATATTATCGAAATCGTTACTTATTTGGTTCGCCTGATTAATAAGAAAGCTGAAATTGATGATATTGACCACCTTTCCAACAGACGTGTTCGTACCGTTGGAGAACAATTGTATTCTCAGTTCGGTGTAGGACTCGCCCGTATGGCTCGTACTATTCGTGAAAGAATGAACGTTCGGGATAATGAGGTGTTTACTCCTGTTGATCTGATTAATGCCAGAACTTTGTCTTCTGTAATTAATTCTTTCTTCGGTACCAGTCAGTTGTCTCAGTTCCTGGATCAGACGAATCCGCTTTCTGAAATAACGCACAAAAGAAGGATTTCTGCTCTTGGACCAGGTGGTCTGTCAAGGGAACGGGCTGGTTTTGAGGTACGTGATGTTCACTATTCTCACTATGGCCGTCTGTGTACTATCGAAACACCGGAGGGTCCTAATATCGGTTTGATCTCTACCCTTTGTGTGCATGCCAAAATTAATAAAATGGGTTTTATTGAAACTCCTTACCGCCCGATATTGGATGGAATAAAGGTTGATTTTGATAATGCGCCTCATTATCTTTCTGCTGAACAGGAGGATTATAAAATTATTGCGCAGGCTAATGCTAAACTCAATGATAAAGGTGAATTTGTTACCGACAGAATAAAATGTCGTAAACATGGTGATTTCCCTGTCTTGGGGCCTGATGAAATTGAATTTATTGATATATCTCCTAATCAAATTGTTGGTGTGTCGGCTTCTTTAATTCCTTTCTTGTCTCATGATGATGCTAACCGTGCTCTGATGGGGTCAAATATGCAGAGGCAGGCTGTTCCTTTACTAAAACCACAGTCACCTATTGTTGGTACTGGTCTTGAAGCTAAAGTGGCTAGAGATTCCAGAATGCTGATTAATGCTGAAGGGGATGGGGTAGTGGATTATGTGGACGCAACTAAAATTATCATTCAATACGATCGTTCCGAAAATGAACGTACTGTTTCCTTTGACGATGATTTTACTACTTATAATCTCGTAAAATTCAGACGAACTAATCAGAATTCTTGTATCAACCTGAAACCTATTGTTTCTAAAGGTGAAAGGGTGCATAAAGGTAAGGTTCTTTGTCAGGGTTATGCTACTCAGGATGGAGAATTGGCCTTGGGGCAAAACCTTAAAGTAGCCTTTATGCCTTGGAAAGGATATAATTTTGAGGATGCTATTGTGCTCTCTGAAAGGGTTGTAAGAGAAGATATTTTCACTTCTTTACATATCGAAGCTTTTGAAGTTGATGTTAGAGATACCAAATTAGGAGAAGAAGAGTTTACTAATGATATTCCTAATGTCAGTGAAGATGCTACTAAAAATCTGGATGAAAATGGGTTGATCCGAATCGGTGCATGGATTAAGGAACGTGATATTATTGTAGGTAAAATTACACCTAAAGGTGAATCGGATCCTACTCCTGAAGAAAAATTGTTGCGTGCAATTTTTGGTGATAAAGCCGGTGATGTGAAGGATGCTTCTCTCAAGGCTTCTCCTTCAACAAAAGGGGTTATTATCGATAAGCGCTTGTTTAAACGTGCTAAAAAAGATAAAGTCCAGAAAGCTATGGACAAAAAGCTTTTGTCTAAACTCGATGATACGCACAATAATAAGCTGGAACAACTTAAAAGCAGACTGATTGAAAAATTAATGATTCTTCTTGATGGTAAAACAGCACAGGGAATTAAAAGTATTTACAATGAACAGTTAATTGAAAAGGGTTCCAAATTCTCTGAAAGAGGTCTCTCCGATATTGACTACTCTGCTGTCGATTATTCTAACTGGACGGATGACGATGAAACAAATTCAATGGTTCGTGATGTACTGCACAACTTTAGTATTAAAGTAAATAAGTATATTACTAATTATAAACGGGATAAATTTGCTATTACTATCGGGGATGAATTACCTGCTGGTGTACTTAAATTGGCTAAGGTTTATCTTGCCAAAAAACGTAAACTAAAGGTTGGTGATAAATTGGCTGGTCGTCATGGTAATAAAGGTATTGTAGCTAAAATTGTTCCTGATGAGGATATGCCGTACCTGGAAGATGGTACTCCAATGGATATTATTCTTAACCCTTTGGGGGTGCCTTCACGGATGAATCTCGGTCAGATTTTTGAAACTGTCCTCGGTTGGGCAGGGGAGAAATTGGATATGAAATTCGCTACGCCGATTTTTGATGGTGCTAAATTTGATCAGATCGATACTTTTGTAAAAGAAGCTGAATTGCCTCACTTCGGTCAAACGCACTTGTATGATGGTGAAACGGGTGATAAGTTTCATCAGGAAGCTACTGTTGGTGTAATTTATATGCTGAAATTAGCTCACATGGTAGACGATAAAATGCACGCGCGTTCTATTGGTCCTTACTCTCTTATTACGCAACAACCTCTTGGTGGTAAAGCTCAGTTTGGTGGTCAGCGTTTTGGTGAAATGGAGGTTTGGGCGCTCGAAGCTTTTGGGGCCGCAAGTATTTTACAGGAACTGCTTACTATTAAGTCTGATGATATTATTGGCCGGGCTAAAGCCTATGAAGCGATTGTTAAAGGTGATAACCTGCCAACATCAAGTATTCCTGAATCTTTTAATGTTTTGATTCATGAATTAAGAGGACTCGCATTAGAAATTAAATTTGATTAATTTTTATGTGTAGGATTTGTTAAGTATATCTTATTTATATAAAAACCTTTCAGGACGTTTTTTTCCTGAAAGGTTTTAGCCCTTAATCTTTTAAGCCACTTTGTGGTTTGTAAGTTTTAAAAAAAAATAAATTTATGCCTTTTAAAAAGAATTATAATGCCAAGCCTAAGCCTCAGTTTAATTCTATTATCCTGAGCCTTGCTTCTCCTGATGCTATCTTAGAACGTTCTTATGGGGAGGTTTTAAAGCCGGAAACTATTAATTACCGATCCTACAAACCTGAACGTGATGGTTTGTTCTGTGAACGTATTTTCGGACCGGTCAAGGATTATGAATGCTACTGTGGTAAATATAAACGTATTCGCTATAAAGGTATTGTTTGTGACCGTTGTGGTGTAGAAGTAACTGAAAAGAAAGTTAGACGTGAACGTATGGGACATATCAAATTGGTTGTTCCTGTTGTACATATATGGTATTTTAAATCTTTGCCGAATAAAATCGGATACCTGCTAGGTTATTCTTCCAAAAAATTGGAAACCATTATTTACTACGAAAGGTATGTAGTTATTCAACCCGGGGCTATTGCTGGAAGGGAAATAAATGGTAGTTTGGTCAAAGACCTTATCACAGAAGAAGAGTATCTTGATATTCTTGATTCTCTACCTAAGAATCACTTGTTGCCAGACGACGATCCTAACAAGTTTATTGCCAAGATGGGCGCAGATGCTGTCAGGGAATTGTTGAGTAATATGGATCTTGATACTATCTCCTACGAGCTGCGTCATAAAGCCGCTACTGAAAATTCTCAACAGCGTAAATCTGAAGCGCTTAAAAGACTTAGGGTTGTAGAGGCGTTCAGAGATGGACATACTCGTATGGAAAATAAGCCTGAGTGGATGGTTATAGAATACCTTCCGGTAATCCCGCCTGAACTTCGTCCATTGGTTCCTTTGGATGGTGGTAGATTTGCCAGTTCTGATATGAATGATTTATATCGTAGGGTGATTATTCGTAATAACCGACTCAAACGCCTTCTCGAAATTAAAGCGCCTGAAGTAATTTTGCGTAATGAAAAAAGAATGCTTCAGGAGGCAGTGGATTCTCTGTTTGATAACTCCAGAAAATCTAATGCTGTTAAAGCGGAAGGTGGTCGTGCTTTGAAATCTCTTAGTGATGTTTTAAAAGGTAAACAAGGTCGTTTCCGCCAAAACCTTTTGGGAAAAAGGGTAGATTACTCTGGTCGTTCTGTCATTGTTGTAGGTCCCACACTCAAATTACACGAATGTGGTATTCCTAAAGGTATGGCGGCAGAATTGTTCAAGCCTTTTATTATAAGGAAACTAATTGAAAGGGGGATTGTTAAAACGGTCAAATCGGCTAAAAAATTAGTTGATAGAAAAGATCCGGTCATCTGGGATATTCTTGAAAATGTTCTGAAAGGTCATCCGGTAATGCTCAATCGTGCACCTACTCTGCACAGATTGTCAATTCAGGCTTTTCAACCTACTTTGATTGAAGGTAAAGCTATTCAATTACACCCATTGGTCTGTTCTGCTTTTAATGCGGATTTTGATGGTGACCAAATGGCTGTTCACGTGCCACTGGGCAATCAGGCTATTCTCGAAGCTCAGATTCTTATGCTTTCGGCGCATAATATGCTTAACCCTCAAAATGGTACGCCTATTACACTGCCTTCTCAGGATATGGTCTTGGGACTCTACTATCTGACCCAGGAAAAACGTACTATGGATGGGGTTCAGGTTAAAGGGGAAGGCCGTAGCTTTTATTCTTCAGAAGAGGTTATAATTGCTTATAATGAGCAAAATATTGATTTACACGCTATCATCAACGCCAGAGTAAGAACGGAAGATGATGAAGGTAACCTTGTTATCAATAGAATTGAAACGACTGTTGGTAGGGTAATATTTAATGAAACTGTTCCGGAAACTGTTCCGTTTATTAATAAAGTCTTATCTAAAAGAAATCTTAAAAAGGTAATTTCAGATATTCTTAAACGTACTAATACCAGTACTACTGCTATTTTTCTTGATGATATCAAGGATATGGGCTTTTATTGGGCGTATAGAGGAGGACTGTCTTTTAATCTTCCTGATTTGATTACACCTTCTATCAGAGCCAAACGTCTTGAAATGGCGCATGAAGCAATTGATGATATCTGGAATAATTATAACATCGGTCTGATTACCAATAATGAACGTTATAATCAGATTATTGATGAATGGACTCAGGCAGATAACGAGATCACGAATGTTCTGATGGAAGAAATGGCTTCCCACAAACAAGGATTTAACTCTGTTTATATGATGTTGGATTCAGGTGCAAGGGGATCTAAACAGCAAATTAAACAGTTGTGCGGACTCAGGGGATTGATGGCTAAACCCAGAAAATCCGGTGACACTGGTGGTGGTATTATCGAAAATCCGGTATTGGCCAACTTCGTGCAGGGGCTTTCGGTTTTAGATTACTTTATATCTACTCACGGTGCAAGGAAAGGTCTCGCGGATACGGCACTGAAAACGGCTGATGCGGGGTATTTAACCCGTCGTCTTGTCGACGTCTCTCAGGATGTTGTTATCAACCTCGATTCCTGTTCTACCTTGAGAGGTATTAAGCGTACCGCACTTATAGAAAATGATAAAGAAGTTGAATCTTTAGCAGATAGAATTGAAGGTAGATATCCTTTAAATGATATCCTTCATCCCGAAACTGAAGAATTGATTGTTTCTGCAGATCAAATTATTACTACAGAACTGGCTCAAAAAATAAATGATACTAATCTGGAATCTGTAATGGTTCGTTCGGTACTGATGTGTGAAGCCAAAAGAGGTGTTTGCCTTAAGTGTTATGGGAAAAACCTGGCAACAGGTCGACTGGCTGAAATGGGTGACGCAGTTGGTATTATTGCCGCTCAATCTATCGGTGAACCTGGTACTCAGCTTACACTCCGTACTTTCCACGTGGGGGGTACTGCTTCTTATACTGTTGAAGAATCCAGCCTTGTATCTAATTTCGATGGTCGTATCGAATTTGACGGTGTTAGAACTGTTATGTATAAAGACGAAGAGAAAGGTATTGAAATTCCTACCGTTATTTCTCGTTCTGGTGAAATGAGAATTGTTGAAGCGGTTACGAACAGGGTCTTGTCTACTAATTACATTATGTATGGTTCTCAATTGTTTGTTAATGATGGAGATCAGATTAGTAAAGGGGAGAAAGTTTGTGAATGGGATGCATATAATGCTTCTATTATTTCTGAATTCGATGGGTTTATTGAGTTTGAAAATATTATTGAAGGTAAAACTTATAGGGTAGAGAGAGATGAACAAACTTCTCATGAACAATTTGTGGTGATCGAATCTAAAAATAAAAAACAGGTTCCTGCTATTAAAGTTGTTGATAAAGATGGTGAAGTACTAAGGTCTTATAATGTTCCCGTTGGTTCTTTTATTGGAGTTTCTGATGAACAAAAAGTGTTCAAAGGGATGTCTATCGTTAAGATTCCAAGGGTAATGGGAAAAATTCAGGATATTACCGGTGGTCTTCCAAGGGTGACAGAATTGTTTGAAGCCCGTAAACCTTCTATCCCTGCTGTAGCTACAGAAATTGATGGTATTATCAGCTTTGGTAGAATTAAAAGGGGTAATCGGGAATGTATTGTCACAGCTAAAGATGGTCAAAAACGTAAATATCTGATTGGTCTTTCAAGACATATACTTGTTCAGGAAGGTGACTTCGTTCGTGCAGGTATGGCTTTGTCTAATGGTAATATTGTACCTCATGATATTTTGTCTATAATGGGCCCCTTCGCTGTTCAACAATATCTTGTTAATGGTGTTCAGGAAGTTTATCTCGCTCAGGGTATTACTATCAATGATAAACATATCGAAGTGATTGTTCGTCAAATGATGAGGAAAGTACAGATCCTGGATGCAGGAGATACTAAGTTCCTCGAAAAAGAAGCTGTTTCTAAAGATGATTTCAGAGAAGGTAATGAATATATTTTCGATAAGTATTTAGTTGTGAAACCTGGAGGTTCTACCAAGATAAAAGCGGGTATGTTAATTACTGAGCGTCAGTTTCAGGAAGAGAAAGCTTACCTCAAACGGAATGAGCGTAAAGTTCTATCTGTCCGTCAGGCTATCCCGGCTACTGCTAAACCTTTGTTACAGGGTATCACCAAGTCTTCATTAGGTACCAAAAGCTGGATCTCTGCCGCTTCATTCCAGGAAACTACTAAGGTTCTTAGTACAGCGTCTATTTCTGCTGCTGCTGATTACCTCGTTGGTCTCAAGGAAAATGTAATTGTCGGTAAGAAAATCCCGGCAGGTACAGGTATGAGGAAATATAAAGACCTTATTGTCGCCGATATGGAGAAAATGGAGGCTATTAAAGCCAAGCGTCTTGCTGAAGAAGCTGCCGCTGAAGAACAGGTGATTATTGGTGAATAATTTGAACTTATCTTAAGTGCTTAATATATAAGAGCTGTTCGTATGAACAGCTCTTTTTTTATTTTATCTATTTTGTTTGCCTCCCCACAAAGTATTTTCCCTTAATAAAAAAAGCCCCGCAAGAAATTCTTGCAAGGCTTGTTGTGGTCCCACCTGGACTCGAACCAGGGACCAGCGGGTTATGAGTCCGCTGCTCTAACCAACTGAGCTATAAGACCATTTGTTGGTAGAAAATAATGTAGTAATGATTCCTTAATATTGAAATAATATCTTTATTATTATCTTTGATTCTGTAAAATTAATCATTTGTAATAAATAAAACAATTTTTGACAAAAATAATTCCATGAACAGCGTAAAAAATATAATTTTTGATTTGGGGGGTGTCCTTATTCACCTGGATATTGCAAAAACAGAGCAGGCCCTTAGGTGTCTAAGTGGTTCAGAAAAAGAGTATTATGAGACTTCAGAGGCCTTGGTTAAGTCCGGGCTGTTTGAAAACCTTGAAACGAATGATATAAGTGAAGATGAATTTATTAGCACCCTTATAAAACATATGAACCCATCAACTAAGAAATACCAGGTTACTGCTGCATGGAATGCTATGCTGATTACCATTCCTAAGCAGGGCTTGAAGCTGATTGAGGAACTGAAGATGAAAGGTTACAGGCTTTTCGTTCTTAGTAATACAAACAGTATTCATCTTCGGGAATTCAGGAAAATTGCAGAAAGAGAACATGGTCTTGTTGATTTTGATGCCCTTTTTGACAAAACTTATTATTCTCATATTGTAGAACTAAGGAAACCGCACAGGGAAATCTTTGATTTTGTTTTAAATGATGCTGACCTTATCCCTGAAGAAACTTTATTTATTGATGATAACCAGGAAAATTTAATTGGTGCTAAAAAGACAGGAATGAATACTTTATTGAATGAACCCAATGCTGATGTTTATTTGAGGATGAAAAATTACCTTAATTTATAATCTCATCTTTCAGACTTATTTCCGTATGTATAGGGTAATGGTCAGAGGTGGTTTTTCTATGTACCTCAAAGGTATGAATTGCCCATTCTGAACTGCAAAAGGTGTAGTCTATCCTTAAAAATGGTAAGGACCCTGCATAGGTGCTGCCAAAACCGCCACCTCTTTCACAAAATGCATCTTTTAACTCCCCGGATAATTTCCTGTATGCATATGAGATCGGAGTGTCATTCATGTCTCCGCAGACAAGTGTGGGATATGGGCTGTCGGTTATATGTTCTGATATGAAATTTGCCTGTTCTTCCCTTAGTAAAAATGCCCGTTTTAATTTACTCCCGATTCTCCTGTACTTTTTCTGCGTAGAACCTTTTCCTAAAGAGGATATATTCTCTTTGTTAAATAGCTCATCTTCATCACCGCCAAGTCGGATCGATTGTAAATGAAAGGAATATACCCGTATAGTTTGTTTTCCATACTTTATGTCGGCATAGATTGCTCCGTTATAGCTTCCATCAAAATCAATAGTCCCCGTTTTTATTATTGGATATTTTGAATAGATCGCTAAACTACTCCCTCCTCCCTCATAATGATAATTCAGCCCCATCTCCTTTCTTAAAAATTGACGGGTTATTTTATTGTATCGCTTTGTCTTTCCCGTAAATTCCTGACCACAAAATATATCTACAGGTTTTTCCTGTATTGTGTTCAGTATTTCCTGTTGTGCTGTCTTTAAATCTTCTTCCCCTAATATGGCCGTTGCATTGAAATAGCGCACATTATAACTCATCAACCTGACAGACTCTCCTTTGGCCTCTGATGAATAAAAACTGAATCCGAAAAAATTGAAAAAATGATTGAAGCCAAGAATTAAGATAATCGCTGAAAAATAGAAATATCGCTTCCGTTTGTATAACCACCAAATTGCAAAAATAAAATTTATTAGTAATAATATTGGATAGCCGACTGCGATAAGAGCTAAAATGTATAATTGTGATGGCGGCGTAAAAGAGGCTGAATAGGCACAAAGTAATAAAACACCAGCTATAATGTTAAACACAAAGAGTAATTTAATAATAGTGCCTTTTAGCCAACGTAACATTTTTTGGATTTGAAG
>CAJQOX010000407.1 GCA_905480075.1 uncultured Aureispira sp.
CGGCCCCGGAATGGGTCCTATTTGTGTAAATAACAGCCTCGCTCCCTTTTTACCAAATCACAAATTCCGAAAAGTCGGTGGCGAGCAGGGAGGACATGCTGTCTCTGCTGCCCCCTGGGGCTCGGCTTCTATTCTGCTGATTTCCTACGGATATATTCGCATGCTGGGAAAATCAGGCTGTAAAATGGCTACTGAGTTTGCTATACTTAATGCCAATTATATCAAGGCCAGATTAGATGGCGCCTACGAAGTTCTTTACAAAGGTGCTAACGGCCGTGCTGCCCATGAACTTATTCTCGAACTCCGGAATTTTAAATCTGCCGGTGTAAGCGCCGAAGATGTAGCAAAAAGATTGATGGATTATGGATTTCATGCGCCTACTCTTTCATTCCCTGTTGGTGGAACTATCATGATAGAACCTACAGAATCGGAGGACAAAGACGAATTGGACCGATTCTGTGATGCCCTGCTACAAATCCGTAAGGAAATTGATGAAATCGCCTCCGGTCAGGCAGACCCCGAAAATAATGTGTTACACCATGCACCACATACGCAACAAATTGTGATTGATGATAATTGGAACAGACCATATAGCAGAGAAAAAGCAGTGTTTCCTCTTCCCTTTGTGAAATCTAATAAGTTCTGGCCTCAAATAGGCAGGGTAAATAATGCCTATGGTGATAAAAATCTTATTTGTTCTTGTCCCGCAATAGAATCTTATGAGGAAATTGAAGCCTGATTTCCTAATGAAAATATTTTTTTGAAAATATTTGTATACCCTGGCAACGCTTTAACAGTTTTTAACGTTTAGCATAATAATGCTTGTGTTTATTTTTGTTGTTTTGCCTGGTTCACAGTTAGAAATATAATGGATTTTGTATTTTGCGGTATCATCTTACTTTATCTTTAACTGGCTTTTATGGTCTTTTCAATATACTTTTATCTATTATATTGTACTGACTTAGTTAAAATTGCCCTTTAATTTTATTTCTTAACAATTATAGTGTAACTTGGGCAATATCAATATAACTCAGATAGCGGTATTCTGAGTTCATTGCATCCTCTTTTTTTAACTATTTAAATCGTATAGTTTTGAATTTCAAAAAATCTCCTCCCAAAATAGCCCAAAGCTTTTTGCGCTATTCTCGTGTCCTCCTGTTTTCTTTGTGTTTTCTCTTTTTTAATGCTCAGGACGCCGAAGCATCTCACTTTGCAGGTGCTGACATTACCTACACCTGTGTAGGTCCCAATCAATATTATGTTACCCTTACACTATACAGAGATTGTGTGGGGGTCGGTATGCCTACTTCTGTTCCTATAAACAGAATTTCTTCAAGCTGTGGACTGAACCCCGGTTCGGTTACCATTCAGCTCGACACCTTTTATGAAGTGTCTCAATTATGCCCTGCTGAATTACCTAATTCTGCCTGCGGTACAGGTTCAGGGGCTTTTCCGGGCATTCAAGTATGGATATATTCCGGCCTCGTTACTTTTCCATCTACCTGTCCCGATTGGGTCATTAGCTGGTCAAGTTGCTGTAGGAACGGTGCTATAACTACCCTGACAACAGCAGGTTCTATGTATGTTGAAGCAGGAATAAACAGTTCTACCTGTAATAGTTCCCCGACATTCACATCCAACCCCACTCCGTATTTCTGTGCGGGACAATGCTACCAATATAATCACGGGGCCTTTGATCCGGACAACGATTCTCTGCTTTATGCTATGACCTGTCCACTTCAGGGCGCAGGCAATTGTATACTTAATGTTGCAGGCCTAAGTCCGGCTCAGCCTCTCTTTACTTCTCCCGCCAATAGCTTTGCCTTTAACACACAAACGGGGCAGATGACATTCTGTACTCAGCCAGGCCTTGCACAGTTCGCAGTAGCTGCTGTAACGGTCTTTCAAATTTCTAACGGCGATACAGTAGGCTATGTACAGAGAGATATTCAAATGATTGTCCTTAATTCTGTGAACTGTACCGCCCCGGTAGGGTCTAATAATCCTACAGTTTTCCAGGGAGGGTCCTTTGATACAACGGCCAATACTTTTATAGTCTGTGCTAACGAAACACTGATTTTTGATATTGTCTTATACGATCCCGATGGTGATACAATTCAAATTGACCCGGGGAACACCAACCTTGATGCTGTATTTGGCCCTGGTTTCTGGACTGTTCTCCCCAATACTTCTCCTCCCTACAGTCATGATAGTATGCAACTTTTCGTTCAGGTATTGGCCAATCCAGCTAATATAGGGGTTAATAACTTTACAATTGGTGTAACTGACAATGCCTGCCCGGTTCCGGGGGATCAGATCCTGGGGTATAACCTCATTATTCCGGGGGTAGAAGTTACTGCCTCAGACACCACGATCTGCCCGGGTATCGCTCAGCAAATTCAACTTACAGCAAATAGTTTTTCCTCTATCGGAAGTATTACTTCAGGTTCATTCGGATGGGTTCAGACTTCAGGAACGCCTGTTACTTTTTCTGACGATACTATTCCTAATCCTATAGTAAATGTTCCTAACACAACTGTAAATGGTGATTCTATTGTTCTTACTGTAACCTTTACAACCGTTCCTGATCCTGTCTCAGGATCTCAATGTATAACAACAGATGATGTTATCATTTACCTTGATGCGCTACCACTCAACCTGAACGTTTTTGCATCTGACACCTCTCTCTGTCCTAATCTTTCTACCGATACCATTTCTTTCAATACCTGGATATCGGGACCTGGAATCGATCTTGTCAACGGTATATATACCTGGACGGCAAATCCGGCATCATATCTTACAGATCTGACATCCACAGCTATCAATAACCCGGATGCTTATCTTGCAGGTACTCATGATGACTCGGTAGTTTATTCTGTTAATTATACTTATGGCCTTTGTGTTGGATCTGATTCTATTACCCTCAGATGGAGAACTGGACTTCCTGTGCTCAGCGCAGCTTCCGATTCTATCTGTCCTGGTGATACCACTCAGTTGTTCGTCAATCTTTCTGATACAGTTTCTTTTTCTGACCCTACAGCCTGTAGCACATATGTTGTTAATCCCATTACCTATGCTCCTGTGGCAGGTAGTGGTACCAATGTTGTTTTGGGGGATGATCAATTGACTCCAAATCTTAATATCGGATTTAATTTTGAATTCTATTGTAATATTTATTCTCAATTCAAAATCAGCTCCAATGGCTTCATCACTTTTACTTCTACGAATAATGGTTGCTGTCAGGGTCAGTTGATTCCTAATGCAGCAGCTCCTAATAATTTGATCGCCTTAGCCTGGGCAGACCTTAATCCGGGTTCTGGTGGTACTATCAATTATTTCACTACAGGTACAGCGCCTAATCGTATATTGGTTGTGAACTTTATCTCTGTACCCCGTTTTGGTGGCAGTAATAATGTTACCGGTCAGATTTTACTCTATGAAGGTAGCAACTATGTTGAAATCCATAGTACTTCCATTAGTTCAAGTGGAGTTCCGACTACACAGGGCATTGAAAATGATGGCGGTACATCGGCTGTTCCTTCCCCGGGAAGAAACAGTTCCGGTCCATGGAATGCAACCAATGATGCCTATAGATTTGTGCCTGGCATCTCCTTCCTGTTTGGTCCGCTTACATATTCCTGGACTCCTGGTTTCGCTACTTCTAATCCTGTCGGTTCTAGTACAGATGCCTTCCCACAGGGTACTACTACTTTCTATGTAGAGGTAAATGAAGATGGTTGTATTCAAAACGATTCATTAGAAATTTATGTCAATAGTCTTATTCCACCTCCAACTGTAAACTGCGGCACGCCTTTCAATCAGGCTACTACTGTACTGTTTGAATGGGGACAATCTCCCGGGGCAACAGGGTGGGAATACAGCCTTGACTCTGGTATTACATTTATTCCACTCCCCCTTCAGGATAGCTTCCTTCTTGTAACAGGTCTTACTAACGGTGATTGTGCCAGAATTCTTGTAAGGGCGCTTGGTGGTGCAGGTCCTTGTCCTACAAATGCGGCTACTTATCTGGAATGTTGTACTACACCTTGCCCTATGCCTAATTCCTCTTTGACTACTGACCTTACTTGTAATGGCAGTAGTGATGGTACTATCAGTATTGCTATTGACGGTGGTGTCCTTGGAGACCATCCTAACTATACAGCAACTTTATACGATACTACTGCGAATACTCAGGTAGGGGCTCCGGTTTCAGATGCGGATACCACCCATTTTACAGGTCTTGCGGCAGGCACTTATTATGCCTACCTTATTGATACCTTCGGATGTTTTACTTATTCTGATACCGTTACGCTTACAGAACCGGATTCATTGATTGCTTCTCTCGATTCCATGACCCTCACTACTTGTTTTACAGATAGTGATGGTACGCTTTCTGTTTTGTCGCAGGGAGGTACTCCTGGCTATAGCTGGCAATGGGATGCCAATGCAGGCAATCAGACTACTGTGACGGCTACAGGTCTCGCGGTAGGTCCTTATCAGGTAGTCCTTACTGACTCCAGAAATTGTACAGATACATTCATAGTTGATGTCAACTCTCCATTCCCCGGACCTCCAACGATTACCTTAACTACTACTTCCAGTTCTTCTTGTACTGGTAATGGTACAGCTACTGTCTTTACGACTATTAATATGGTAGGCAATGGTAATAATTTTAACTTCCTTTGGTCAAATGGGGAAACAACTCCTTCTACTGCCGGACTTGTCCCTGGAAATATTTCGGTTACTGTTACTGATGAAAATGGTTGTGTAGCTACCACTACTGAAAACATTACAGGTTCTGCATCTTTGTCTGTTACCACTACTACTATCAGCCCGGGCTGTGGTTCTTCCGATGGTCAGATTACAGCTGTAGTTACCGGTGACCCACTAGGATATAGTTATTTATGGGATGTCTTCGCTTCTTCACAAACTACGGCCCTTGCTACAGGTTTACCCGTTGGTAATTATTCTGTAATCGTTACAGGCCTGTCTAATGGTTGTGTCGATACTGCTTTTGTATCTTTATCCAACGATACCTTATTGAGCTTGCTCGGATTTAACATTACTGATCCTTCTTGTGGTCTTAATGATGGTTCTGCTAATGTTATTACTACAGGGGCTACCGGTCCGCTTAATTATAATTGGAACGGAGGGACTATTTCAGGTGCTCTATCAACTAATCCGGCATTGAACCTTGGTGCAGGGACTTATAATGTCACTATTACTGATTCTTTGTCGAACTGTAAAATTACAGCTTCTACGGTTCTTAATAATCCTGCAGTTCCTTCAGTATCTTTTACTACTGTGAACAATCCATCCTGTAATCTCTCTAATGGAAGTATTACTGCAACCGGATCTCCCGGACCATTTTCTTACCTTTGGTCTGATGGTCAGACGACCGCTACTGCACAGGGTTTAGCTCCTTCTGTACCCTATTCCTGTACAGTTACTTATCAGGGATGTACCGTCGCAATTCCCTCGGTTACACTTTCAAATGATGTACTGCAAATTGCAATTACTGATAAAGATGATATCATATGTAATGGTGACCTGGCTTCTTATGCCAATGTGACTTTGCTCTCCGGGGATTCGGCTACAACTTCATATGTTTGGTCAAATGGTGCAACAACTCAGAATATCTCAGGGCTTGCTGCAGGTTCTTATTCAGTTACTGCAACTTCAGGTTCATGTATCGTTACGCAGTCTATAACGGTTGTTGATATTGCCTTAAGTGTCAATCCATGGATTGTTACTGCTGGTCAGCTTAATGGTGTGGTTCAGGTCAATGGTATTGCTGATATTGATGGTGGTGTGGTTACCAATCATGCTAACCCCATGTATTCATGGACTCAGGATTCTTCAGGATTTGTTTCTATTGCAGATTCCTCTTTGATTGCTACTAACGTCACGGGTCTACAAAAAGGGTCAACATGGTTGTACATAACTGCTACTGCAGGTCCTTGTATAGTTGTCGACTCTGTCTATGTAACAGTCGAATCTTATATGGGTATGCCCACAGCATTTACTCCTAATGGTGATGGAATTAACGATTTCTTTCAGCCTGTAGGCCTCACAGGGTCTAATAAGGTCATGAAGTTCGAAATCTATAACCGTTGGGGACAATTGGTATATTCTGATCCTGTTGTTCACTCTTGGGATGGTAATTATCTTGGAGCACCGCAAGCGGTAGATGTCTATATCTATGTGTTTGAATATGCACCGGATAACGCCCCGGTAGTCGAAATAAGAGGTGAATTTACCCTGATAAGATAAGGGCTAAATTCTTTAAATATAAAAAAGAGGCTGTTCATAATGAACAGCCTCTTTTTTTATGTATAAGTAGTAAGTCATGAGTAAAATATGCAAAACAAATCTTGACTCTTACTACTTAAGAATTACTTCTATAAACATGCCTGAATGTAAGGTTTATTCTTCCGCCAATAAGCCCTTTCTTCTTCCCTATCTGATGCTGCCAATACTTCTGCGTCTCCCCTGTCATCATCAACAAACTCCCGGTTTCCAGCAATATCTTCCGCTTCTCTTTTTTGTCTCCTTTCTTTCTGAATTGTATCTCCCTCGTAACTCCCAGACTCACTGAGGCTATAACCGGTGAATCCCCGAGTTCCTTTTCATCGTCACTGTGCCACCCCATACTATCTGAACCATCTCGGTAATAGTTAATCAATACTGAATTGAATCGGACCTCGCTATGCTCTTCAAGCTTTTTCCTGAGAAGTTGAACTTCTTCTGTCCATGGGGATGCTTCTAATCTGTTACCAGAATATTTATAGCTTATACCTTTATCTCCCTGAAATGCTATCAAACGGGGTTGCATATGGGTTTTCCCAAACATTTTTATAGAATATTGCGCCCATTCTATACTTTTTTGCATCTCTTTATATAGATGAAGGGATTGATTAATTAATAAAAATTTATTATTATAATTAACCTTCCCCTCCTCCATGATTATGTTTATACTGTTGTTTTTGCCCCTTTTCATTCCTTTGTCTTTAGATAGTAGTAAGTGACAAGTAAAAATTTGTAAAATATTTTTTTGGTCTTTCTACTTACTACTTAAAAAAAAACCAAAAATCAAAAAATCAAAAATCAAAAAAAGAAGTGATCTAACATCTAATAACTATATTCGTCTATGGTATATTTTCTGAAAGCCTGACAGGAATTTTTTATTGGTTTTCCCTCAGTTTTTAATATTTACCACTATACTATTTCGGTAATATTAATTTTACACCACACTTTTATTTTTTTATCATTTACTATTCTAAAATTTTCAATACATTATGGCTAAGTTAGGAAAAGGTATTAAAAAAATGCTCAAATGGACTGGTATATTTCTTCTGCTATTCATCGTGGCTCTCCTCGCTATTCCCTACTTCTTCAAAGATGATATTCTCAATGCAGGTAAAGATTTTGCCAATGAACAAATCAATGCAACCCTCGACTTTGATAATGAAAAAGTAGGACTTTCCCTCCTGTGGACCTTCCCGGATTTCAGCTTCTCTATCGGAGAGCTATCTGTTACTGGACTTGATGAATTCGAAGGAAAAAAACTGGCAGAAATCGGGGAGTTTTATTTTACGATTAACGTGATGGATGTCATTGCTGGTAATTATAATATCAATGGCATTACACTATCTAATGCCGACTTGTGGGTTAAAGTGCTTCGTAACGGGAAAGCCAATTATAATATTATGAAGGCCGTTGAGGAGAAGAATTCCCCTGAAGTGAGAGAAGAAAAAAATAGCGGGGAAAGGGATAACATGAAGCTAAAAATAAAATACTGGGCAGTCAATAATACCAATATTACCTATGATGACGTACCAGGCAAAATGTTTGTCGAACTTAAAAACCTTCAACACGCCGGCTCCGGTGATTTCTCCCTCTCTGTTTTTGACCTATATACCCAAACTACTATAGATGAATTTACCGTCTCTATGGACAGAATCAAATACCTCAGAAAGGCGAAGGTGTATATCGATTTCAATGCCAATATCGACCTGAATAAAGGGCTCTACAAAATCATGGACAATTCCTTTCAGTTCAATGCACTCAAACTTAATATGGACGGTCAGGTGGACATGCCCTCCGATGATATCAAAATGGACCTCAAATTCAGTACACCCAATACTTCTTTCGCCTCGGTACTTTCTATGATTCCTTCTGCTTTTACCAAAGATTTCAATGAGGTAAAAACAAAAGGAAATTTCAAAATGAGTGGTTATGCCAAAGGAATCTACAACGATAAAGGGGCTATGCCTGCCTTCGCACTCGACCTCAGTGTCAAAGAGGGTGAATTCAAATATCCGGACCTGCTACTGCCTGTAGAGGATATCAACACGCAAATCAGCATTAAATCCACTTCCTCCGACTTCGATAAAATGAGGGTCGATGTCAATCAATTTCATATCAAGATCGGCAAGAACCCTTTCGATGCCATGCTAAAACTTAGAACACCTCTTTCTGACCCCGATATCGATACCAAAATTGATGGTACCATCGACCTCGGAGAACTGGCAAAAGCTTTCCCTATGGAAGGGGTATCGGAACTTTCAGGAATTATTAAGGCCAATCTGGAAACCAAAACTAAAATGTCCTTTGTCAACAACTCGGAATACGACAAAATTGATATGAAAGGCCTCCTCAATATCTCCAAAATGAACTATTCTGCCGATGGCCTTCCGCCGGTCAAAATCAATAACATGGCCATGGATTTAACTCCGAATAATGTGGTACTTAATGATTTCGACCTCAATATCGGCAAATCAGATATCAAAGCCTCCGGAACACTCGATAATATACTGACTTATTTCTCCGGGAATAAAATTATGAAAGGGAGTCTTATCGTTAATTCTCAACTACTCGACCTGAATGAAATCTCTGCAGCCGGAGAAACTTCTTCCTCGAATGAAATTGCTGAAGAAGCTGCTCCGGCAGATAAAAACCTCGCTACCTCCATGCAGGATACCACCGAAGGGGGAGATGATGCGCTCTTCGATCGTTTCGATTTTGACATGCAGGCCGATTTTAAATCAATAAAATACGATGTCTATGATATTAAGAATATGACGGCAAAAGGTTCTTTCTCCCCCTCTACTGTGCTGCTCGAAGACTTTATGATGGACCTTGGTGAAATCGATATTCACGCTAAGGGCCAACTCGACAATGTATTTCCCTATGTATTTGATGGTGAGATCCTCAAAGGAAGACTCACCTTGTATTCTGAATATATGAACCTTAATCAGTTCATGACAGAGGATGGTTCTGCTGCAGAACCTCAGCGCAATGAAGTGCCCGATGCCGAACAGGTTGAAGAGGACCTAGAACCAATGCAAATTCCCGGAGATATTGACTTCGCCCTTATGACCACATTCAAAACATTGATCTACGATTCCTACAAACTCAAAAATGTGCAGGCAGAAGTGCATATTCATAAGCATATTCTCGATGTCAACGCCCTCAGAGCCGACGCCTTTGGCGGAAAAATTGCCCTAAATGGTATGTACAACACTGTAATTCCGGAAAAACCTGAATTTAAATTCGCCTACGACCTCACTGCACTCGATATGCAAAAGGTCACAAAAAAAGTGGGACTGTCAAAAAGCCTGCTGCCGATACTCGAATCCGTTTATGGGAAATTCAACGCGGAACTCGAAATAACAGGTATGCTCGACAAAGACCTGAACCCCGACCTCAAAACACTCTTCGCTAAAGGCATGCTTAAAACTTTCGATACCTCGGTGAAAAATAATGAGTCGCTCGATAAACTGGCCGATCAGCTGAAAATGCAAGACCTCAAAACCCTCAATATTGGAAATACTACGAATTTCATAAAATTCGAAGATGGTAAACTCATCCTCGAACCTGCTTCCTATACTATTGAAGGGATGGATATTATTGCAGGAGGATCACATGGTCTCGATAACTCGATGGATTATAATATCAAAATGAGGGTACCCAGAGAATTACTTGCTAAAAATCCGGCAGGAAAAGTATTAAACGATGCGCTTGGTACAGGCCTCGCAGCACTATCGGGTGAGGCTAAAAAAATCGGTGTGGACCTCGAGATATCTGAATTTCTCAATATCGGTGTTGGAGTTGGAGGGACGCTTAGCAAGCCCAAATTTAAAATAAATCTGCTCGGTGGTGAAACCTCTTCCGGCGAATCCCTCGGAGACAAAGCCGCTAACCTGCTGAAGGCGGAAGCAGAAAGACTCAAAGCCGAGGCGGAAGCTAAGGCTAAGGCTGAAATAGAACGCATCAGAGCAGAAGCGGAAGCCAAACTCAAAGCCGAAAAGGAAAGACTAATGAAAGAAGCGGAGGAAAAAGCTAAAAAACTCGCCGAACAAGCTGCCAATGACCCGGGTTCTGTGGTCGACAGCCTCAAAAACATAGACCCCTCAAAGCTTATCGATCCCGGGGAATTGCTGGACCCCAATAAGATCGGAGATATTTTTAATACAAATGATGACGATAAAAAAGATGAGGGAGGCAAGGGTAATAAAAACCCCTTTGGAAAATTCAAAAACCCCTTTGGCCCCAGGTAAACACCCGCTTTTTATCTTATCTTTTAAATTAACATTGCAGAAAGCAGGATCTCCTGATTTTCTGCTTTTTTTTAATCCCTGTACCCCAGGCTGTCTTTAATATCGTTGTACTGCTGTCCTTCCCTGAACAATTCATACTTCAGAGCCCCTGTACCGTCACGGTCTATGAGTACATGTTTCGGCGAAGGGATAAGGCAATGATGTACACCATCATAACCACTTAAAGTCTCCTGATAGGCCCCCGTATGAAAAAAAGCAATATATAAGGGTTGCCCTTCTCCGGGAGTAGTCTCCGGTAAAAAAAGCTGTTCCCTGCTCGATACATAACTATAACTGTCATCATTGTCACAGGTGAGCCCGCCGAGGTTTACAGGAATATATGCCCTGTCCCATTTATTGACCGGCAACATCAGAAAGCGATGCTTACGTGCCCACATATCGGGCATTGTGCTTATCAGACTATTGTCGAGAATGTACCATGTCTCCCGGTCATTCTGTTCCTTTTTGCCCAGGACTTTAAATATACAGGCACCGCTTTCTCCCACCGTAAAACTCCCGAATTCTGTAAACAACCGAGGTTCTTTGATTCCTTGTGCATTGCAGTAATTTTTTATCAGAAATACCAGTTCATCACAAATCTTCTGATAATCATAGTCAAAGGACAATGTGTTTTGTACCGGCAGTCCCCCGCCGATATTCAGGCTGTCGAGTTCACTACATAGTGATTTTAGTTCTGTATAAGTCTTTACATGATTGTGTACTTCGTTCCAATAGTAATTATTGTCGCGCATACCGCTGTATACAAAAAAATGTAACATCCGAAGTTTTATTCCGGGGTTTCCTTCAATTCTGGCTTTGTAAAAAGGGATTATTTTTGATTTCTGAATACCGAATCTGGAACTGTAATATTCAGAATTGGCAGATTCTTCCGTGGCCATCCTGAGGCCTATTTCCACCTCCTCCAAATCAAAATTTTCATAGTATTTCAGTTCGTCCATACTATCGAGTACAGGAATCACATTCTGCATGCCTGCCTTCATCAGTTTTTCAATCCCTTTTATATAATCCTCCGTCTTATATCCGTTGCATATGATATAAGCGTCAGCCGGCAATTTGCCCTCTTGGTATAAATGATAAATAATATCTGTGTCAAAGGACGATGAGATTTCAAGATGAGATTTATTTTCCAGGACTTTTTCCAAAACATGAGAAAAATGAGCACTCTTTGTACAATAACACGGCAAATAGGTTGCCTGGTAGTCACATTTTTTCATCGCGGTTTCAAAAAATTCCCGTGACCGCTTTATCTGTTCCCCTATCCTTGGCAGATAGGTCAGTTTCAAAGGGCTGCCCCAACGCCTGGTCAGCTGCATCAGGTCTATCCCGTGAAAGAACAAATTATTGTCCTCCTCAGAAAATGCCGTCTGTGGAAATTCGTAGGTCTGTTCAATAAGGTCTTTGAAACTTCTTTTCAATGTATGATGCTTTATATCATTAGAAATCCTGTAGGTACAAAAATATCTACTTTTGTTTGTAAATCGATAGTTTTTCTGAAATTTGACACTTTTCGATCTTTTATCCTAAGTTTTATCTGCAAATCTGCTTTTTTCTATCCTTTTGTATCCATTTTTAATTTCCAAAAAATTACATACTAATATGTAAGCGGTCTGTTTTCCTTTATTTACTTTTATAAAAAATTAATTTATTTATAAATGCCTTATGGAAAAATCAGCCTTTATTGTTTTTCTGCTGACCTTGAACATTGCTTGCAATCCACAAAGAAATCTTGTATTTCCAAAGTGGATACCTTATGATGAAACAAAGGAATTATTGGACACTCATAATCATGAATCCGAGTCCATGCATTTCCAACAAATACAATCAAAAGTCCTCGATAAGAATATAATGTTGAACATCATTTATGAACAGTTGGGCCCATTCTCGCAAGAGGATTACCTACAACTCAAACCATTAATACTGGAACAGGATATTCTGACTATACAAGCCCATATTCGTTCTGGATCGCTCAACTATGTTTCTCTGACAAAATGGTTTTTGTACAGGATAGCGCTATTCGAAAATGACAAAAATTCCGCCCTCAATGCCCTTATGTCCATCAACCCAAAAGTTGTTGAACAGGCAAGACTCAGGGATAAAAACCTTTCTGAAAATAAACATCCGCTTTTCGGCATGCCCATTCTGCTAAAGGATAATATCAATGCCGCTGATATGCCCACTACAGCCGGGGCGCATGCCATGCTCAATAATTTTGCAGAAGATGCAGAGATTGTAATAAATATGAAAACGAAAGGAGCATTAATCCTTGGCAAAACCAACCTGAGTGAATGGGCTAATTTTTTCTGTGCCTCCTGCCCTAACGGATTCAGCACTGTAGGCGGACAGACACTGAATCCCTATGGCCGAAAGCTTTTTGATACCGGAGGCTCAAGTTCAGGCTCCGGAGCAGCTGTCGCGGCCAATTATGCCATTGCTGCAATAGGGACTGAAACGCTCGGGTCTATCCTCTCGCCGGCTTCACAGCATTCATTGGTTGGATTGAAGCCTGCAACAGGTTTGCTGAGGCAGGAGGGAATAGTGCCCTTGTCCTCTACCTATGATACGCCGGGTCCGATGACAAAAAATCTGAATGATAATCTCATCCTTCTTTCTGCAATGACTGACAAGAACAATTTATCTTATTCTGAAAAAATGCTCAAGGATCTTCAGGCTTCAAAAGCTGAGGATTTTGTTTTTGGGGTAAATAAATATTTTTTGAATGAGCCTCTCTACCGTTCCACCGTTCAGAAAATTCAGGATGCTGCCAGGTCAGTGGAATTTGAATATGAACAAATGAACTACGAAGGATTGACGAGTGTACTTAATCGTGATATGATTAGCGATTTACCGGATTATTTGGATTCCTTTGCTGCAAAAGAAATTGCCCACAGAACAGTAGAAGATATTATTAAGCATAATGCCCTTGATAATGACCTTAGAATGCCCTACGGACAAAAGTTGTTCAATGATATGATAATCGATACAACAACAAAAGTACATTTGAATAAAATAAAGAAACGACTGAGGGAGGATGCCGTAAAATTATTGGGAAAGATTTTTGATACTTTAAAAACAGATGTAATCTTATCTGTAAATAACTGGAATGCTGCAGAAGCAGCCCTGGGGAATTATCCCTGTATGACCATACCAATGGGTTATCAAGAATCAGGCGAACCCATCGGACTTACTCTTATTGTAAGACCGGGCGAAGAAGAAAAATTGTTCAAAATTGCCTTTGCTTTGAAAAAAATTCTGGTTCACAGAAAAGTCAGAGCATCTTTTAATTAAAAAATTATACAGAAAACACTATCTCTTTTGATGATTTGTTGATTTATTATACAAAGCCTTTCTATATCTTCTGTATCTCTTTAATTTTATTTACATTCAGATCCTGTTTCAGCATCTGTTATCTTTTATTGAATTATTTATTATGAATTATACTAAATTATTTTTCAACTACGGCCCCCTTACCTTTTTTCTCTTTGCAAGACTACCTGACTATGCCAATGCCCAGGGTATTTTATGGTCAGATGTAGTAATCGGAGGGCTTCTGCCTTTACTTGGTGGATTTATTTATGATAAAATATATGGTAAGGATGATGATCAGCATTTAAATTGATCATTTTTTTTGTATTAATATTAAAATCTTTTCATCCTGGAATTTTTTATTGATAAAATGGTTTATATACTTATCTTTGTGCCATCGATAAATGAGTTATATTTTATGATCTCATTAACTTAAATTAATTAATCTACTGAAGGGAATTTATAAGCATGAATATAGAATCATTAATAAAAGAAAACGTTTGCGTAGCTATTGAAAAACTATACGACAAGAAAGTAAATACACAGCAAATACAAATAAAACAAATCCCCAAACACCTCGACGGGGATTACAGCGTGATTACTTTTCCCTTTGCCAAACTGATAGGCAAAAAACCTTCCGATATCGCGGCAGATATCGCTTCTCAACTGATGACTCAGACACAGGTGCTTGCCAATGCTGCTGCTGTAGGTCCCGGTTTTTGCAACCTCAGTATCGGCGATGCCTATTGGACCGATTTTGTAAAAGAGGTGATCGATACAGAAAATTACGGACATCACCCGGCCAATTCAGAAACAGTTGTTGTAGAATACTCTTCTCCGAACACCAATAAACCCCTGCACCTGGGACATATCAGAAACAACCTCCTTGGTTATGCTGCTGCCGAAATTCTGAAAGCTGCAGGATATAGTGTCAAAAAAGTGCAGATAATTAACGACAGAGGAGTACATATCTGTAAATCTATGCTCGCCTGGCAAAAATGGGGAGCAGGTGAAACGCCGCAGTCTTCCAAAACAAAAGGGGACCATCTGGTTGGTAAATATTATGTTTTGTTCGAAAAACATTTTCAGATTGAGTACAAGGCCTGGCAATTATCCGATGAAGCCACAGTGGTGCTGATGGAATGGTTGGCCAATGATACGGTTATAAACAGATTGAGAAAGAATTTCGAAAAGAAGGGTAAAGATACGAGTGAGGAAGCCCTGAGTATTTATTTCTTTAAAGATGTCTACAAAAACAAATACTTTAACGAATTCAGTAACCTGGGGACAGAAGCTAAAAATATGCTGAAACAGTGGGAGAATAATGACCCTGCTGTCAGAGAACTTTGGGAGACCATGAATGCTTGGGTCTATGAAGGCTTTGACGTCTCCTATAAAAATCTTGGCGTAGATTTCGATAAGTTATATTACGAATCACAGACTTATCTAAGTGGTAAAAAGCGGGTGTCCGATAATCTGGAATCTGAAAAGTCCATCTTCTACAAAAAAGAGGACGGTTCTACCTGGATAGACCTCTCGGATGCCAAACTCGATGAGAAGGTAGTACTCAGAAAAGATGGCACATCAATGTATATCACACAGGATATCGGTACAGCAACCCTCCGATTTGAAGATTTCAAGATGGACAAAATGGTCTATGTAGTGGCCAATGAACAGGACTATCACTTCAAGGTACTTTTCGAGACGCTGCACAGATTAGGACATTCCTTTGCCAAAAGTTGCCATCACCTCTCCTACGGCATGGTCAATCTGACTACCGGCAAAATGAAATCAAGGGAGGGCACCGTTGTGGATGCTGATAATCTGCTCGATGATATCATTGCCGATGTGAAGGCAGAGTCTGAAAAAAGAGAAAAGCTGTCAGACATCGACCTGTCCGAAAAAGAACAGATATGGAAGGATATCGCCTTGGGGGCACTCAAGTTCTATATCCTGAAGGTGGAACCCAAAAAGACCATGGTATTCGATCCGCAACAGTCTATCGAGCTGCAAGGTCAAACGGGTCCCTATATTCAGAATGCCTATGTAAGAACGCAGTCTGTTCAGCGTATGGTGGCAGAAAAAGGCATTAAACTGACAGATTATTCCTCCTATCAGCTTTCTGAAGTGGAGAAAGATATTCTGGTTCTCGTTCACGAATTACCAACTACAGTACTCAAAGCTGCCAAGCATTATAATCCCAGCGATATTGCACACTACCTCTACGACCTGGCCAAGGAGTTCCACAGATTCTGGGGTTCTACCACCATTCTCGATTCCGACAACCCGGCTGCGACCTCCTTCAGACTTGATATGTCGAAAGCGGTGGCCAAAGCCCTGCAATCTGCCGGAAAATTAATAGGTATCAGCATGCCAAACCGTATGTAAGACTAAAGAATCTGTATAATCTGTTAGATTCGTATCGTCTGTGACAAAAAAGGACATCACAATGAAAAACCCACAATAAATGTCTTAGCCACGGATATAACAGATTATACAGATTAACACGGATAAAAAATAAAACCTGATAGATCTGGGGAAATCTGTTATGTCTCAACAGAGTGCATTCCTGCAAATAGTGTTGGTCGGTGACGCTATCGCTTGACCCTTGAACCAACGGGGGGGAATCTAATATCTAACAGTCTCAAATCTAAAATCTAACAAAAAAACACATCGAAAAAACCCTTATTTCATTCTTTTTTGAAAAAAAGTATCGAAAGCGGAAAAAAAATCACTTTTTTTTAAATTTCGAGCATAAAAACATCAAAAACATTTAATTTTACAAATCCAACAATAATAGAATTTAACTCCATACAAATACCAATAAGCAATATTATATTTTTATATAATGTATTTTATTTGCGTATTTCAAAATATTGTTTTGCGAAAAAGCTTGACTTTTCACATCTTCCGACCTATCTTTGTGTTATCAATAATAAGGAACATAAGAAAAATTTATTCCCGATATCATTTATTTACTTTACAAACCAACAGGTTTCTTTTTAAAACACAATCATGAAAAATCTAAAAAAATCATTCCCACTTTTTGCTACTATCGTTTTATTCGGCGCTTTAATGACTTCCTGTGGAGGTTCTCATCAGGCAGGTTGCCCGGGCAAAGATCGTCCAAGCTACAGAGGTTACTCAATGACACAGCCTATGAAGGATTTTAAAAATTTGCCTGCTGATAAAAAAGATGTAAAGATCTGTTCAGAAGAAACTAATTTCGGTATTTAATAAATACCCATATAATATATAGATACATAAACTGTATCAGCACACATCAGGACGCTCTTTAGGGCGTCCTTTTTTTGTCTTCTGACCTGAGGCTCTATACTAATAACGAGCAAAAAAACAGCACAAATAGCCTAATCCAGCATTTCAGCTACTAAGCGACCACTCTTCATCGCGGCATTGATAGAGCCCTGCAGTAAATGGTCTCCACAGATATACAGTTTTTCGCTGAGTTTTAGTTCGGAGGGAGATAAAGTATCGCGAACCGAGCTTTGATCGGGCAAGGCATAGGGGATACAATAAGTTTTGAGTTGTTGCCAATCTTGTACTGCCGGGCCAAACCAAGTGGTCAATTCTTTCTTGATGATATCTGTCAGCCCCCCTGAACCATGAATACCATTAACAGATACTGAAATCAAGTGCTGCCCTTGAGGCGCATAGGCTGTAGAGATACGATCTAAGACACAAATATTATTAACCAATTGCGATGTATTGGGGTTGAGCGCAATGAGCGGCTTGGTAAAGGGAAGAGACGGGCTAGAAAAATAGACATTGGTCACCGATTGAGCTTTCTGCTTATAATTATTG
Organism: uncultured Aureispira sp.; assembly: GCA_905480075.1. Classification (GTDB taxonomy): domain Bacteria; phylum Bacteroidota; class Bacteroidia; order Chitinophagales; family Saprospiraceae; genus Aureispira. Next base: position 17,748 of record CAJQOX010000407.1, read on the forward strand.
CGTTGCGGAACAGGGAGTGCAGTAGCTTGCGTTGCGAGGATGATGTTCTTGGCTTGAAATGACTGTCCAGCATCGGTAATCACCTCACTTCCATCAACTTGAACCACCTTTTGGCCACATAGAATAGAAGCGGGATCTAGTTGACCAGCCAACTGCAAAGGGATTTGTTCCATTCCCTTTTCTGGTATGGCTGCATCGCCTTTGGAAAAAAGTTTGAAGACAAACTCAAACATACGTGCGGAACTACTGAGATTATTCTCTAAGAAAATCCCTCCGAAAAATGGACTAAAGAAGCGTTTTATTATTTTAGGGCTAAAACCAAACTTTTGTAAATAGGCTGCTGTTGTCATTTCCTCCTGCTGAAAAATTTCCTCCATCGAACGCCTGGCTAAATGATTCCGTAATCGCAAAATTTTCAATTTATCAAACAAAGATCCTACATCAGCACTCACCGTCCTAAAAAGCGTATTCCACTGACGCAATGGATCACCAATATGGTCCATGCTGCCATTGGCCTGTAAAATCAAAGCCCCCGGATCAAATTCCTTTAGTTTCAACTTTTCGTAATCCAGCATTGCTTTGGCCTCAGGATACTCAGTTAACAATACTTGAAAACCATGATCTAATAAAAAACCATCTTTTTGATCAGTCTTTACACGACCACCAACACGGTCACTTGCTTCCAATAAAAGATATTGCTTTCCTCTTTTTTTTAGATGTACAGCTGCGCATAGTCCTGCTAATCCTCCGCCTATGATGATTGTATCTGTCATATTTTCTATATTTATATCGATGTATCTGCTATCAGTAGCAGCAACCCTATTTCAACAGTGGATTCTCTACATTGTTCTTAAAAATCCATTGTTTTAAATAAATTATTTTTTCAGCTATTCGCTTGCATGTGCCCAAGGGCTATAGTTCAATAATTATATATATATGTATTAGAATTTATTTTCTGATTGCCGGGAGAAGACTGAATAATAAAACAACTTCTTTATCAACTAAATTTTAGTAAAAAAACTTCAAATTAAATTAAGGGGGAATTTTTATTTTATTATTTCAATAGTTGAGCAACACCTCTCTTCCTTCAGTAGTCAGTACCATGTATCCTGTACATGCTTTGGCACCTTCACCCTCAATCCTTTCCTTTTATAAATCGCATCCTAAATAAATTTCACCAGGATTTTGAAGTTTAAATAAAAATTGTTCCCACCACTTCTCCCTTCAAATAAAAAGTTACGAATTGATCAAACACACTATCTTTTCTAATAGCTATAGTTTCTAGATTTTTTAATATGAAATTTTTAATATTTTAGTAAATTTCTTATTAAACATTAAGATTAAGTTAAAAAAAGTAAAATTATGAACTGTTACATGATGCTTAATGTATTTAGGTATGAAGTTTAATAGTAATAAAGTTATTTCCATACTTTAATATTAAAGTAATAAATGCTATCTTTAGGCTCACAAAAGAACTGAATGCTTTCAAAATTATCATATAATACATCTTTTATATACACTGTTACCATACAGTTAGTTATTGTATTATGTGCCCTCACTATAACTTTAAAACCTGTTAACGACATATATATTAGTCTATTTGCTCAAGATATTGAATGCGAGACAAAAAAATATGATCAAAAAGAACAAGAGAAAGAAGGTGAAAAAGAAGAAAGGGAATCAAAGATGGAAGAGAAGCTCTTTCAAACTGATTTTCATGCTTTTAATGCTTTTGCAAATAAAATTTTAATAAAATCTAATAATATAAGAAATCACGAAGAAAAGCTATTGCTAGATAGCTTCATTTCTGAAGTCAACTCTCCACCTCCCGAAGGCTTGATTTAACTACATTCACTATATTTTACATTCCTGTTTGAAAATATTGTTGATTGTTACTATAACAAAGTATCAATCAATCTGTTTTTTATTAGATATAGTGAATATAATGTTCATACCCAATTAAAGAAAAATTTGATTTTATAGTCTTTCTGAATAGTTACTTCATCCTTCTAGTTTGAAAGATGGCAGTTTTTTAAACACTATTTTAAAAAAATTAATCTTTAAAATGAATAATAAGTTAAATCCTTTTAAGCATTTAAAAAATGATATTCCGGCAAGTATAATTGTGTTTTTAGTGGCCTTGCCTTTGTGTTTGGGCATTGCACAGGTGTCGGGAGCCCCTGCATTGGCAGGTTTGATAAGCGGAATCGTAGGTGGAATTATTGTTGGTTCTCTGAGTGGTTCCTCACTGGGAGTAAGTGGTCCGGCAGCAGGTCTTGCCGTGATCGTATTGGCTGCAATAAACAGTTTTGGAGGTCTGGAGAACGGAGGTTTTGAGATTTTTCTGGTAGCCGTTGTGTTATCCGGTATAATACAGGTGATCATGGGCTTTGCCAAGGCCGGTATCATTGGGTATTATTTTCCATCTTCAGTAATTCACGGAATGTTATCAGGAATAGGTATTTATATTTTCATGAAACAGATTCCTGTAATATTTGGAATAACCGGAGGTATAGATTATAGTCAATTAGCAACATCTGTTAATCCTCAGATTATGTTAATTGCTGCTGTTTCTTTATCCATTCTGATTCTTTGGGAAACTAAATTTATCAAAAAGTTTAAAGTTACACAACTCATTCAAGGTCCACTGATAGCTGTAATAGCAGGAATTGTAATTGTTTCTGTCCTGACAAGTTCCTTTGGTTTGATAATAGACAAGGAGTTTGCAGCAAACTATATGGTGGTCATTCCTGAAATAAATTCCGTTAAAGACTTTATAGTTTACCCGGACTTCAATGCACTGACTAATCCCAAGGTATATAGTACTGCGCTTGTCATTGCTGTCGTTGCAAGTATAGAAACACTCTTATGTACAGATGCCTCAGATAAAATGGATCCTCTGAAAAGGCTTACTCCTACAAACAGGGAGTTGAAGGCACAAGGAGTGGGAAATATCATCAGCGGTCTGATTGGAGGACTTCCTATCACACAGGTGATTGTAAGGAGTTCGGTGAATATGCAATCTGGTGGAAAGACAAAAGCCGCTGCAGTTATTCATGGCTTTCTCATTCTAATCAGTGTTATCAGCATTCCTTTTGTATTAAATTTAATACCTAAGGCAACTTTAGCAGCTATACTGATGCTTGTTGGTTACAAATTAGCAAAACCTGCCTTGTTCAAAAAAATGTATAAAGACGGATGGGATCAGTTTGTCCCCTTTGTAGTAACAGCACTAGGAATTGTATTAACGGATTTGCTGGTAGGTATTGGATTGGGAATGGCGGTAGCTATATTTATTATCCTTTATAATAACTACAAGGTTACTTATCAGTTGAATGAGGAAAAAGAAAATGGGAAAAAGAAATACAGTCTGGAGTTTTCCGAAAACATCACCTTTCTGAATAAGGCTGCTATTCAAAAAACACTTACAGAGGTGCCTGAAAATTCAATAGTTGAAATAGATGGTTCCAAGACTCATTTTATTCATCAGGATGTACTGGAGATCATTGATGATTTTAAGCAGAATGCTAAAAGTCGTAATATTCTGGTCCGTAAGAATAATTTAGTAAAATTCAATAAGGAGGAGTTTGAAAAGTATTATCAGAAAAACTGATAACTTGTCTTAACGTTTTATTTTGGATTCCCGCCCTTTAATTTTTTACAGGGCGGGATTTTTTTTCCAAAGTCCTGAAAAACCCGAACTTTCCAAAAGTCCTACCTTTCCAAAAGTCCTGAAAAACCGACACTTTCAACCCTTTTCGCCAAAAAATAAAAAAAAATGAAATTTTAAGAGTTTTTTTTTAATTTCGATTCTGCAAATCACGAAAAAACATTATTTCGCCTCTAAGCTAATGTTTAATTTTAATTTTTGAATTGCCCGATAAAGCAAAATAAAATTATTCCAAAACCCATTATTTTGCGATTTCGCAAAATATTATTTTGTTCAAAAACTTGACTTTTCCGGATGCTTGCCATATATTTGTACTATCAATTACAAACAACAACAGATAAATTTAAAGTCATGAAAAATCTATTTACACTTATCATCTTGGTTTTTGCTTTTACAGCAACCTTCGCTCAGACTGAAAAGACTTTGACTAAATCTGTTGCACTCAGCGAAACACAAACTGCTTTCGTCATGTTGCCAGGTGAAGTAGCAGTTACTGAATGGAACGAAAGCTTCATCCGCGTTACTACTACTATTAATGTAGAGAACATGAGCGAAAACATTGTTAAACGCCTCGTCATCGTAGGTCGCTACTCTGTGGAAGCTAAAGAAGATAAATATGGTAAAATGATGGTCATCAAAATGCCTAAAGCCGCTCATCAGGTAACCGTTCAGGGTGTTGAATTGACTGAGACTTATACTTTCGAAGTTAATGCACCAAAAGGCTATAGAATAGTTGTTAAAGAGGACCTCAATCCAGCTGCTCCTCAAAACGCTGCTCTCGGTCAGACTATTTAATAGATATAAGTAGTAAGTAGTAAGTAAGGATGTAAAATTTTATGAATTGTATAATTCGAAAATTAATCAAACATCTAAAAGCGCAGTGATCAAAGTTCTGATTTCTAAAAAAGTAGAAAGTATAAAAATTTGCAAAGCAAATTTTACTTATGACTTATGACATACTACTTACTACTATAATATATATAGGTCCCTGTCTTTTCAGGGTGTCGCAGCCTGAGGGCGCTTTTTATTGCGCCCTTTTTTCTTCTCCTTTATCTGAAAGAGGAACGAAAAAGACAAAAAATTACTCTTTTTTCACTTTTTTGATATAAAAGTGAAAAAAATTTAAAAAAAATGATTTTTTTTTAAATTTTGATTCAGTATTTAGCGGAAAAATTTAATTCTGCTTTACTTAAAATCTATAATTTTAATTTTCGACTTAGTCAATATGCCGGAATTTAATTTTTCCAAAAAGCCAAATATGGCTATTTGGCAAAATATAATTTTGTTCAAAAACTTGCTTTTTTGAACAAGTCGCTATATATTTGTGTTATCAATACAACGGTAATCATCTAACAATTTAAATATAGCGTCATGAAAAATTTACTTACTCTTCTCATTTTGGTTTTTGCTTTTACTGCCACTTTCGCTCAGACTGAAAAGACGCTCACTAAATCTGTTGCACTCAACGAAACACATACTGCTTACGTAATGTTGCCCGGTGAAGTAGCGGTTACTGAATGGAACGAAAGCTTCGTTCGTGTTACTACTACTATCAATGTGGAAAACATGAGCGAGAATATCGTTAAACGCCTTGTTATTGTAGGCCGTTACAGCATCGAAGCTCAGGAAGACAAATTCGGCAAAATGATGGTCATCAAAATGCCTAAGGCTGCTCATCATGTAACGGTTCAGGGTGTTGAACTAGCTGAGACATATACATTTGAAATTAATGCGCCCAAAGGCTACAAAGTTGTTGTTAAGGAAGACCTTAACCCTCAGGCTCCGCAAAATGCTACTTTAGGTCAGGCTATCTGATATAAAAATAAATATGATTATTGAAGGGACACTTAAATAGTGTCCCTTTTTTTTTATATTGAAACTCATGCAGTCATTTTTTTTAACGGGTACTTTTTTATTCTAGCCTGTCATTATCAATAAATTTTTTCAAAATGAAGACAGTTGTAATTACCGGAAGCACAAAAGGCATTGGCTATGGTCTTGCCTTGCGTTTTCTGAAAAAAAAACACAGAGTAGTTATCAACGGAAGAAAAGAAGAAGATGTCATCAGGGTAACAGAGAAACTCCGCACCGAAGGCTATGAGGTATTCGGAGTTTCCGGAGATGTGAGAAAACCTGAAACTTTTCAGACTATTATTGAAAACACTGTCAGGAAGTATCAGACAATTGACATTTGGATCAATAATGCCGGTGTCACACAATCAATGCTCAGTTTTAACGAAATTGATGATCAGGAAATCAGAAATCTGCTCGAAGTCAATGTTCAGGGGCTGATGTCAGGTTCTAAAGCAGCGATCAATTTTTTTATTCAGCAAGGCCATGGAAAATTATTCAATATGGAAGGCTTTGGGTCTGATGGCAGAACAATGAATAAATTGACACTCTATGGTACTTCAAAAAGAGCAGTCAACTATTTTACAAAATCTTTATCTGAGGAGATGAAGGGAAAAAACATACAGGTTGGCATTCTTAGTCCGGGAATGGTCCGCACCGACTTGCTGCTTAACTCGCTTAAAAATTCTTCGGAAGAAGACAAAAAAAGAACGCAGAAAATCTTTGACATCCTGGCAGAAGATGTCGAACCGGTCACTAAATTTCTGGTAAACAAAATGCTGCTAAGCAAAAAACAATACGACAGAATTCAATACCTTACCTTTTTGCGATTTTTGCCTAAGTTGATCAAGCTGATTTTTGTTCGCTGATAAAATTTATTCATATCAGATTATTTCTGATTGACTTTTTCTTAATTAACTATCTCAATTTTCTTAGTCCTACCTCCTTTCAATGATTTAGCAGAATACCATTAATTCTTCCTGTCTGAAAATGATGATCAAAACTCCCTTTGTTTTTTTGATAAAACCTTTTTGCTGATTTACTAAATAATTAATTAATGACTTTTTAACGTTTTGTGAACCACTTGGCATGGAATTTTGTTATAAAAGTACAGATGAAATTATCTGACATTATTAAAAATTTTACCATGAAAAAATTACTCACAGTTCTTGTAATTGTCTTAGGACTCACTACAATTATCAATGCACAGACTGTGAAAACTCTTACAAAGTCTGTTGCTTTAAATCAAACGCAGAAAGCCTATGCTGTTCTTCCGGGTGAAGTGGCAGTTTCTGAATGGAATGAAAATTTTATTCGCGTCACTACTATCGTTAAGGTAGAAAACATGAGTGAAAACATTGTTAAACGCCTTGTTATGGTCGGACGATATAGCTTGGAAACTAAAGAAGACAAATCAGGCGATATGATGTTTATCAAAATGCCCAAGGTGGCACATCATGTTACGGTGCAAGGAGTTGAACTGGATGAATCTTATTCTTTCGAAATAAACTACCCGAAAGGTTTTAAGGTGATCGTTAAAGATATACTTAATCCGGACAATCCTGCAAATGCTTCTCTTTGATTACATTCAAATATTAAACAATAATTAATTTATAAAAAAAGGGCAGCTTTCCGCTGCCTTTTTTTATTGTATAATTCTGTGTTTCATATCAAAAAATCACTAATTTTTATCCGTTTTGAATAAATTGTTCATTTTCAGAAAAAAAAATGGAATTTTAACAGTTTTTTTTTTATTTCGACCCTGCACAAAGCAAAAATATTTAATTTCGCATTACAGCATATTATTAATTTTTATTTTCGTATAAAGCAATAACACAAAATTAAATAATTAAATACTAGGTTATTTTTGTATTTTGCAAAATAATATTTTGTTAAAAACTTGACTTTTCCCGGTGCCTGCCCTATATTTGTATTATCAATTACACACAACAACAGATATTAAAATTTAAAGTCATGAAAAATCTATTTACATTAATCATTTTAGTTTTTGCTTTCACAGCAACCTTCGCTCAGACTGAAAAGACTTTGACTAAATCTGTTGCTGTTAACGAAACAGAAACTGCCTTTGTAATGTTGCCCGGAGAGGTAGCGGTTACCGAATGGAACGAAAGCTTCATCCGTGTTACGACTACTATCAATGTAGAGAACATGAGTGAAAACATTGTTAAACGCCTTGTAATTGTAGGTCGCTACTCTGTAGAATCCAAAGAAGATAAATACGGTAAAATGATGGTCATCAAAATGCCTAAAGCCGCTCATCAGGTTACGGTTCAGGGTGTTGAATTGACGGAAACTTATACTTTCGAAGTTAATGCACCTAAAGGCTACAAAGTAGTTGTTAAAGAGGATCTCAACCCAAGTGCTCCTCAAAATGCAACACTCGGTCAGGCTATTTAATAGTCATAAGTCATAAGTAGTAAGTAGTAAGTAGAAAAAATTTGCAAAGCAAACTTTACTTATGACTTATGACTTATGACTTACTACTTACTACTATAATTATTCCCGCTTCGCAAGCAATCATTACATTTCAATCCAAATTTAAAATCATTCCAATGAAAAATCTAAAAAAATCATTCCCATTTTTTGCAACTGTTGTTTTATTTGGCGCTTTGATGACTTCCTGCGGAGGTTCTCATCAGGCAGGATGCCCGGGCAAAGATCGTCCGAGCTACAGAGGATACGGTATGACAGAGCCTGCAATGAACAACTTTCAGACTTTACCTGCAGCTGAAAAAGCGAACGATAAAATCTGTCTTTCGGATGCAAATACCGGAATTTGATTTTCAAAAATTTATATAGATACAAATAAAGGGGTATCGACTATTTTGAAAGGGAGCTGTCAGCTCCCTTTTTTTGTACCTGACTTTCTTATCTGTTTTCAGTTTTTATTATTTTGATAACAGGTATGGTGACTTTTCATTATAAAAAATAGTTTTTTACTGCTCAATACTCTTCTTTGTTGTTTTTTTGTTAATATTTTTATAAAAAACGGATTGACTGTATACTAATTGCCTCCTGTTGCAGTTCTGTTCTTAGTTGGATTATTTAATTTACAGATTTCAAAACGGATTTATAAGATAAACTATACACTTTTTCAGATCAATATTATTCAGATTGTATTTTATTTATTAAAAACCGTGTATGAAATTCCCTTCGTTTCTTTTTCTTCTCCTCTTACCACACTTTATTTTATACGCACAGGGCCGCATGTTGATGCCCTCCGAAATTCATGACGCCCAATTTTCTCCCCCCGTATCGAAAGTACAGGAGTTTTACGAAAATTTGATAGCCGAATATGGTCAGAACGACAGGTATAGAGCAAGCGAGATAGCCCTGCAGAAATTTTCCTGCAGTAAGGAAGAGTTTTGTGCAAAACTGTATAATAATCTGGCCGAAGAGGCTGTCCTGATGCGTAATTATGAAGTGGCAAAATCAAACTACAACTCCGTACTGAATACCGATTTTGTTCCCGGCTATTACACAGAAGGGATTTTGGCCGATCGGGCTCAGCTTGCTGCAATGTCCGGATTGAGAAATGTGGCCATACAACAAGAAGATTACAAAACGGCCCTTTCCATGCATCAACGCTATGTCGATACGCTTGAAAAAAGCTGGAGGACCCTAGCCATGAGAAATAAACTGGCTAACGATAAGATTTTTGCCACCTGCTATCAAAAAACCGGCAAATCACAAAAAGCACTCGAACTGCTCGCCCCCTATGCCTTCGGTATCTCAAATTCAGAATATTCAGGCATCGACAAAGAAGCGATCAACCACCTCGTGGAACTGCTGAAATCCAAATACTCCAAAAAGGATTACAAGTCTTTTCTCAAAGAAATCAATTTTCAAATATTCAGCGAGCAAAAGCAAGGTAAAGTCCACTTTTACCTGAAAATACTCGAAGATAAAATCTATTTTCAGAACGATTCTGCCAATTATCAATACCGCGTAGCCAATGATGAACAGCTCCTTGGGCAGGCAAAAGCACATTATCTGGCCCGATTGTTTAATTCGTATTTTTATCAGCGTTTAGTGAAGTAGGGATTTCATTTTGAATTTTGATATTTCATATTTGGTTTTACTTTTCAGGTTCTCTGAAAGGTGGCCTAATAACTTCAATATATAACTTCCGGTGCTGAAACATCATGCAAAAGAGCAAAGCGAAGGGTCCCAAAAAGAGAACTTATCTAATATTTGGACAAAAACCAATCAATTAAACATTCTTAACAGCTCATTATCAACTAATAACAACTGGCTTGCCAATTGTTTATATTATTTATATGAAGCTATATCAATCAATTAAAAAGTCAATTATTTCATTAACTTTTAATATAATTTAAAACAAAAATGAAAGTCTGACTATTAATAACCCGAACTCAAAAAGTATACATGACTTTAAATTTATTGAGCGGGTTTCTGATCAGCACTTGAATCCTACCACAGCAGACTGCAAAGACCGGAAGAAAAAACCGCGCAAAAATTACAACAAAAAAGAAAAAATGAAGGAATAAATTAAAATATAACAACTTCTATTCAGGCAGAAATTAAAACATCTGAAAACTCAAAAACAAAAAAAAAACAAAAAAAATGTTTTAAAGATACCATGTACTATGTAATTTAGAAAACAAACACAAAATCAATAATCTAAGTTGAGACAAAAATTTGATTTGAATAATTGATTATTAATGTTATATTTGAAGTATTGATTAAAAAAAAACAGATAGAACATAAAAAAGAGAAATAAAAGAAGATAAACCTTATAGTAAAAAAAAGGTTTCAAAGTAAAAACTATTGTAATTCACTAACATATCTAAACTAAATTAAAATGAGCAAAATTTACTATTATTCATTCATTCTGACATTTTTATTGTCAGGATTTGCAGTTAATGCGCAAAATGTAGGGATAGGAACTAATACCCCTCACAGTTCAGCCAAACTACATTTAGAAGATGCAAACCGGGGAATATTAATACCGAGAGTATCAATAGGAAATGTCAGCTTAGCAGCGCCTGTGACAACTCCTGCTACCGGTTTATTGGTTTTTAACACCAATGCAGTCACTACAGGTGGTGGTGGCACCGGTTTTTATTACTGGGACGGAACTCAGTGGGTAATGCTCGGCACGGGCAACCACAATACGCTTGATATGGCCTATGATGAAGGGGGCCCTGGTGCCGGTCGAATTATAGCAGCTGACGCAGGAACAGTAGAAATTAACGGTACCGGCGGATTGTGGGTAAACGCGAACACTACGACACTTTCCACAGCTGCATTGGTCAACAACACCAACGGAACAAACAGTACAGAGACAAAGATAGGATATGTGGGTACCCTTACCGGAAACACTATGGTTCAGGCGGTGCGCGGAGAGGCTAATATTAGCGCTGCTACTAATGTTTTTGATGGAGGATTTGGGGTATATGGTTATGCCAAACACCCTACAAACGGAACAGTTAACTTAAATGCCAATGGAACTTCAGCCGGCAACTCAGTCAATAAAGCAGTTGGTGTCGGGGGAGGAATTGGAGCTTCCAGTGATTATATCGGTGGGCCACAAGATATGATTGCTGCTGTTTATGGCGGGATAGGCTTACATAATAGTGGCAACGGTTCGGTTTCAGGTGGTGCCAAACTATACGCAGGGCTATTTCAAGGAAATGGTCGTACGCTAGGTCTTTGGGGAGAGAATTCAACTTATATGGAGTTTATGCCAAGATGGCAAGTGCGTGATTATGATGTTGCGGTACTTGGTTTCTATAATTCGGATCCTGATGGTGGGAATAATGATGCTGATATCGGCACAGGCGATGCTTACTTTTCTATAGAAGCAAACGTTACTGATGCTACTGTCAAGCATGTCACTATGCAAACCCGTACTTCTGGTAATGTTGGTATTGGTACAGCTTCTCCTTCCGAGAAATTGCATGTAGCTGGTGGTGCCCGTATTAGTAGCTTGTCTGGTGTCAACAATAGATTGGTTCAATCTAACGCTACTGGTGTGGTCAGTAATATAGCTGATGGTCCTGCAGGCGGAGTTTTGACAACAAATGGTGCTGGTGTGTTAACCTGGGAACCCTCAGTAGCTGGGTCTTGGGATATCTTGGGTAATGCAGGAACAAACCCTACTACCAATTTTCTAGGAACAACTGATGCTCAAGACTTGGTTTTGAGAACAAATAATAATGAAAATTTCCGAATCAATACAAGTGGTAATGTTGATATTGGAGCACCTTTGGATGATGCACGTGTTTATGCTCGTATTATGAATACTGATGCGACTACCAATTATGGACTTTATGTCTATCATGATGGTACTGCTGCAGGGAATACATATGGAACTCGGACTATGAACTATAGTTCTACAAATAGTACCAAATTTGGTCTTTATAATTATACAAATAGTGAAGGTACTGGTATTCGATATGGTTTGTATAATTATACTCTAATGAATTCAGCTTCAAACAGCACAGGCTATGGTGCCTACAATTATTTGAATTCCTATGGAACAGGTAATCACAGAGCAAGTTATAATTATTTGAATCATAGTGGAACAGGTGTTAGTACCCAAAATTATGCTTCCTATAACTTAATGAATATCGCTACTTCTACCAATACTTCTACTTTATACGGTGAGTACACTAGTGTAGATTTTAGTGCTGGTACTAGTTATGGAGAATACAAACGTATGAATTCAAATGCTAGTTATACTAGTTCGATGTACGGAGATTACAACCAAATGATAGGTAGTGGAAATGGCATTTCCTATGCAGTTTATAATGATTTTGACAATACCGGGACAGGAGCCAAGTATGGTATGCGTAACGAATTTGCTGATATTGGTGGGGTCAAATACGGAACTTATAATTATGTACCTAATGGGACTAATAATGGAACTTTTTATGGTTTGTACAACAATGTTTATAATGATGGAACTAGTGCAAAATATGGGATAAGAAATTATTTTTCTACCAATGATGGAGCTTTATATGGTCTGTATAATTTCTTTACGCATCCCACTACACACAACGATGTTATGTATGGCAACTATAGCTACATAAGTTCTAATGGTACAGGAACGCATTATGGTTTGTATATGAATGTTCCAGGAGGAACTAATGACTATGCTGCTCTCTTCTATGCTGGTAATGTTGTGGCCAATGAGATAGGTGGGAATTATGATTTCCGTGTAGAATCGGATTTGGATGCCAATATGATTTTTGTTGATGCTAGTACTGATAGAGTAGGTATCGGAACGGGTACTCCTAATTGCGAATTGACTGTGGATGGCTGGATTGGCCGTACTGCACACAACAATGGCGCAATGGCTGGTTCTTACAATAATGTTGGAGCTAATAATGCTCAATCCAACCCGATTTATGTGATTGGAACAAATTACAAGCCTGCTGCCACTACATTGAACAATATGTATGGTATTGGTTACGCACATTCTAATGCAACATACATTGCTAATACCACAGCGTCATGGGGTCAATATATTGCCGCTGATGGTGATGCTCGTATCTGGTTTGGTGCGTCTAATTCAGGACATTCTTATTTTAATACAGGTGGAAATGTTGGTATCAATAGAACAAATCCAATCTACAATTTGGATGTTTACAATACTAGTACTGCAAATCCAACAAATGTATATAGAGGTAGAAATGCAACAGCAACAGGTACCAAAACTCAAATTGGTTCTGTTGAGTATTTCTTGGACCAATCTTCTACTATTGATTTTACAGGTGGTAGTCGTTTTGGTATTAACTTAAATACTTCTGCTTCCTATTCGCTTCATTTATCTACAAACTCTGCTGGTAAGCCTGGGTCTAGTTTGTGGACAATTGCATCAGATGCTCGTTTGAAAGATGATATCAATCCATTTAAAGATGGTTTAGAGACATTACGTGGAATTGAGCCTGTTTATTTCAAGTATAATGGCGAAGCAAACATTCAAGAGAAAAATTACTTTGTTGGTGTTGTTGCTCAAGATTTAGAAAAAGTTGCTCCATATATGGTTGGTTCTTGGGAAACAACTGACGGTAGCCTTTCTTTTATAGAACAAGAGAGAGCAAAAAAAACCTACAAGTCTGTTGATGCAGGTGCTATGACTTATATTGCTATCAATGCCATCAAAGAATTGGATGCTAAGCAAACTAAAGTAAAAGAAACGTTCAAAAACATTTCTGATTTTGGTGTAGCTTCTCTTAATAGCCTAGAAACATTCATTCCTTTCAATGATGATTTCAAAAATATGCTAACAGGCACTCCAGTAGTTGCTGTAACGCCACTGAACTCTGCTGCTTCTTTGACGATTGTCAACCAAACTGCTGAAGGGTTTACCGTTAAATTGAATGGCGAATTTGTCGCTACTGACTTTAACTGGGTAGCAATGGCTAAGGTAAAAGAGGAGGCTTTAGATATTGACAATAACTATTCTGAAGCCGAACGTACGGAGATGCTTAGTAAAGTTAAAACAGAAGATGCTAAGATTAACTTCGAAGCTGAACACAAAGAAGCTGCTTTGCGTATTGAACAAGCCGCAGCTGAAGCTGCTCGTCAAAATGAAACTACTTCTGATGGAATTGATGGACCAAAAGTTATTGAACAAGCTAAAGTAACTTATCCTGAGAATCTTCCTCCTGTTGAGGTTGATGAGGCTCCTAAGCAAGACCCTGTAAAAGAAGTTCTACCACATATAGAAGAACCTGTAGTAGAACCTGAAAAAGAAGTTAGTAAATCAAAAAAATAATTTCGATTTACTTTTTATAGAAAAGGCACTATCTCAAAACAGATAGTGCCTTTTTCTTTGTATAGGGTTTTGTTTATTTTTGGAAGCAAGTTCAAGTCATTGGCAATGTAAAGGAGTCACATCAATTTACTCCAAGACAGCTACCGGCTTCAGGGTTTATGTTCATTACAACAACATAACAGTTGCACAAGCTAATACCTGGAACTGGCATGTTTCCTGGTTTGCGATAGGGAATTAAAAGAAAAAGAAGATTTAATAATTCTGGACTATAAAAAGGCGACTCCCGGGAGGGGTCGCTTTTTTTGGGACTTACTTATCCGAATTCATCGACGAGGTCCATCCATCTTTCTTCTTTAATTTCCAGTTCTTCAGAAATTGTGTTGAGTTCTTTGGATAGTTTGCTGATTTCCTCCTGACTGAGTTCCGGGTTATTGAACAAGCCCGTAATTTCTGTTTTTCTGTCTTCTAGTTTAGCGATTTGTCTTTCCAGTCTTTTGAATTCCTTTTGTTCTTCGTGCGATATTTTGCTTTTGGATTTTTCAAGGGGAACATCTTTAGCGGTTTCCTTTTCCTGCGCCTTTAAAAGGACAGCCTGATCTTTGGCAAATTCTCTGTAGGTAGAATAATTACCTGGGAAATCCCGTACTTTACCATTTCCTTCAAGCACAAAGGTGTGGTCCACAATTTTATCCATAAAATGTCTGTCGTGAGAAACGATGACCACACAACCCGGGAAGTTGAGTAAAAATTCTTCCAGCACTTGCAGTGTAATGATATCGAGGTCGTTAGTAGGCTCATCGAGAATCAGAAAATTGGGATTTTTCATGAGGATGGTAAGCAAGTATAGCCTTCTACGTTCCCCTCCGGACAATTTGGAGACAAAGTTCTGTTGTTTTTTGGCATCGAAGAGGAAGCGTTCACAAAGTTGGACAGCCGAGAGTTTCTGTCCCCCGTGCATCGGGATAAATTCAGCTATATTGCGGATTACATCGATTACTCTGTGATCATCCTTGAGGTTAATCCTTTTTTGGGTATAATAGCCAATAACTACGGTATCTCCGACAATGACTTTGCCTGCGTCTACCTTTTCGTTACCCACCAACATATTGAGGAGCGTAGTTTTTCCGGTTCCATTATTACCGACAATACCTACCCGGTCATTTCTGGAGAACTTATAGTCGAAGCCATCGAATAGGATGAGGTCGCCAAAAGCTTTATGGACATTATGGAATTCGATAATTTTAGATCCCAGCCTGGACATTTTTATATCGAGTTGAACGGCATCATCATCGATTTTGCGTTTTGCTTTTTTTTCTACTTCGAAGAACTTATCAATTCTGGCTTTAGCCTTTGTTCCACGCGCTTTGGGCTGTCTTCTCATCCAATCCAGTTCTTTAACGTAGAGGTTTTTGGCTTTTTCGGTTGTCGAATTAAAGCTAGCCTCCCTGTCCGCTTTTTTTTCGAGAAAATAAGCATAGCCCCCGGAATATTTGTGGACCTGTTGCTGATCGAGTTCTAGTATTTGCGTACAGACAGAATCGAGGAAGTAGCGGTCATGCGTAACCATAAAGATGGTTTGTTTACCTTGTTTGAGGTAAGCTTCGAGCCATTCAATCATTTCGAGGTCTAAATGATTGGTAGGTTCGTCGAGAATAAGGAACTCAGGTGCATCGATAAGAACTTTAGCGAGCGCTACTCTTTTTTTTTGCCCACCGGAGAGCATATTAATTTTGCGGTGGAGGTAATCGACTTTGAGTTTGAAGAGAATTTGTTTAATTTTAACTTCGTAATCCCATGCCTGCATAAGGTCCATGTCCGAGATTGCCTCCTGCATAGCCTCTACATCATCCGGTTCGGCCATACATTTTTCGTAGGCTACAATAGCCTTCATAATAGGATTAGGGGAATGATAAACGGCTTCAAACACGGTGGCATCCGGGTTCATTTGCGGATCCTGATCGAGGTATCCAATATTAATTTTATGATGTAGCCATACAGTACCTGTATCGGACTCCTCTTTCTTCATGATAATATCCATGAGGGAAGTTTTACCGGTACCATTTTTGGCAATAAAAGCGACACGGTCACCCTGATTAATATAGAAAGTAATATTTTCAAAAAGGAGACGATCACCATATGCTTTTGAAACCCCTTCGACCGTGAGATAATTCATAATATCATTTAATAATTATTAATAGAGGCACAAGTTAACCTAAGTGCTGAAGAAAAGGAAGTCAGCAGCAAAAAAATACTAAATAAATAAAGTTAATATATAAATCGGGGAGAACTAAGCAGAGTAAGAAGTCTTTTGTATTTTGAGAACCGAAATATCATAAATGAATGAACATGAAAACAGACAATCTTAATTGGTCAATAACAGCTACAGTAACCTGGGTTATAATATCGCTTACATTTACTATAAAAGGGCAGGAACTCAAGTGGAGTGCTCCCTATGAGATGAGTTCACTATTCAACAGCATTGAAATCATTGAGGCAAAAGAGGGCCCCTTAATCATAGCCTACAAATATAAGGACGAAAAATATTACTGGCAGCAAAAGCTAAGATATTATGACCCGAATTCAAAGCAAAAGGAGAAAGGAGAAATACCTGAGATACAACACGAGGGGAAACATTGTAAATATTTGTCAGGATTTACGATCGGGGAAATAACTTATCTGAATTATTCAATCTATAACAAGGAAGAAGAGAAGACAAGTTATCTTATAAGAGCATTAAGTACTAAGCCTGGCAGTAAAGAAGGCATACTGAAAAAAATATTCGAAATAAGCCACAAGGACAAGTTTAAACATTCCGGAATAAGAATATGTCAATCGGAAGACCGGAGTAAATTATTATATTACTATATCCTACCCTATTTAAAAGGTGAAAAAGCCCGTATTGGCCTTAGGATGTACAATAATAACTTAGAATTGATCTCTGAAGGAACAGCAACAATGCAGATAAAGTCTTCAAAAGTAAGTTTAAAGGACATAACAGATGTTGTAACAGACAATGACGGGAACAATTGTTTACTGTTGAAGCAATATAAAGGGAAGGTAAAAAAAGAAGAGAAGAAAAAGGGAACACGATATATTTACAGCCTGATAAAAATGGATAAAAGGTCAAAAGTCAGTATTACTGACAGCCTTAAAGTTTTGTCTTCAAAAGACAGTGCTATAATAATATCTGCAAAATTATCTGTCAACAACAAAACAAATTTAATAAGCTGTACCGGAAACTTCAAGACCCGGACAAAGGGGACCGCCTTGTTTAGTTATTATCCTTATGCAGACACAGAGAAGAAGGCAATAATATCCTATCCTGCAAGCATTATCACCTCTTCATTTGCGAGTCGGAAGCAGAAGAACAGGAAAAAAAAATTCGGACTTGAGCATTACAAAATAAAGAATATATTTGAGCAACATTCGGGCGATAAAATAATAATAGCTGAACAACATTACATCAAAGTATATGAAGACAAATCGGAGGGCAGACAAGAACTACATTTCGCCTACAACACAATAATTATCAGGCTGAGTATGTCAGACACAATCACCTGGGTATCCAGGATAAACAAACGGCAGACCGGGGGCGGGAACGGCTACACAGATATCCCCTGGAAACTATACTCCTGTTTTGCTTATCAGGAAGACGAAGAGATACATGTATTGTATAATGAAACAGAACAAAACATAAAAGAAACCGACGAACAAAAATTAGCGATATCAGATTACAACCTACCTGAAAAATGTGTTTTGGTTCATTACACAATAAAGTTAAAAACCGGAGAGTCGACAAAGACTGTAAGCCCTTTTGGTGATAATGACAACAAAACAGCAATAATACCCAAGGCGACAAAAGTATTATCGGACAAAAGTATTTTTTTTACAGGAATACAATTCGGCAGGAACAACCAAGAAAAGCCAAAATATATCCTGGGGCGATACAAAAAAAACATAAATTAAAATCAATTATTAATTCAAAAATCTATTAATTTTAACCATCTGATGGTCAGGCATAAACAGTATACTACTAATATTCGACACCGCTGTTTTTACAAAAAAAAATAAAACAAGCAGCGGCAGAAAGTCA
>CAJQOX010000408.1 GCA_905480075.1 uncultured Aureispira sp.
GTTCCACAGAAATAGTGGTAGTCTGTTTCTTCAAAACCCTCCTTCATTTCTATCGTCTGCCGGACAGTATCATTATTTCTCTGAATATTCAATGTCATAGTTTCACAAGTAAGAGAATTGTAAATCAAAAGCCTCCCCGATAGCGTATTACCTATATCCAGGATGATCTTTAGAGTCTCATTTGCCTGCATGCAGCCTATAATGCCCGGTAGAACTCCCAAAACTCCTGTCTCTGAACAAGCAGGTGCTTCACCCGGTTTCGGAGGGTCAGGAAAAAGACATCTGTAGGAGGGCCCGTCTTTGTAATTAAAGACTGATACCTGTCCCTCAAAACGGTAGATAGAACCATAGACAAGGGCTTTTTTCGTGATTACCGAGGCGTCATTAACAAGGTAACGGGTAGCAAAATTATCTGAACCGTCTACTATTATATCATACTTATTGAATAAAGTCAGTGCATTATTAGTATTAAGTGCATAGGGGTAGGCTTCTATTTCAATTAAAGGGTTTAATGATTTCAATCTGAATTTAGCACTTTCAGCCTTGTTGTTTCCAATATCTGATACACCATAAAGAATTTGTCTTTGCAAATTGCTCTGTTCCACTACATCCATATCAATAATTCCTATCGTGCCCACACCCGCAGCAGCCAGGTATTGCAAAGCAGGACAACCCAATCCGCCAGCGCCAATAACCAGAACTTTTGAAGCTTTTATTTTTTCTTGTCCTTCTATTCCTATTTCTGATAATAATAGATGTCTGCTATATCTGCCCTTCTCTTCTGTTGTTAAATTCATTTCTCAGGAATTATCTAATAACCAATAAGTTTATTAACGTTACGAAGTCCTTGCTTTGCTGATTTGTGATTTGGTGATAAAGTAAGCACCTTATTGTATAAGGTTCGCGCCTGCCAGAAATCTTTGTACAGTTCCACCACCAATTCTGCCTGCAAATATAAGACATCTGATTCACTAACCTGCTCGGAAGGCAACAGATTTGAAATCTTTCTGTATTTTGTGTTCGACATATGTTGTTTGTCTTCCAGACATGCCTTGGCTTTCAAACAGGCTTTCATAGCTTTTTCATTGTTCCTGTCCTCATAATAAAACCATTCTGCAAGATAATAAAACAGATACAACATACTCAAACCAAAATCCCGGTAACCAGTTGGCCTGTCACAAATTTGTTTATCATGTACTGTGAAATAGGTATATTTTTTTATCCATAGTTTTCTGCATTCTCCTACCTCAAGCGCAATATTATAATGATAGGCTCTTTTGTCCTGCCATTTTGTTGTGAAGAAAAAAATGTCATAGTATTTCAAAGAAAGCTCAAAAATCTCAGCATTGTTGTTTTTATCTTTCATAAGGGCTTTTATCAATCCAAGATAGGGTGCCTGATGATGTGAAGGTGCTGTTCGGATGCCTTTTCTGCAAGATTCTATAGCTTCCTTTTCTCTGCCGGATTCTTCATAGATCTCGGCCATCCAGGTATAGGCTTCTGATGTTCCGGGCGTGTAATTCCTGGTATTATATCCCATCTCAGAAATGAAATAATTGTTAAGGGGAACTTCTGCAGATGTGTTGCTGAGGTATTTTTTAAAGTATATCAGTGCTTTATCCTTTTCTTTTCTGAATCCGTGATAAAGTTGTCCCAGATAAAAGTATACTTTTGGATTTATTTCTGCCCAGCATAACATGAAATTAAAGTAGGGTTCAAGAGCGGGCAGATAGTAATAGGTCCAAACCTCAAAAACCATCTTCATATAGCTGTTTTTCTCGGTAGCACTCATTGTCATAATCTCCAGAAAGTGGTGGTATTGATTGAAGTTTGCTATATATTGCTCAACAGTTGTGGCAGCTTTATCATAAATGTTTCGCTCACAGTCCCGAGACATTCCTCCCAGTTTTTGAAGCGGGTTTTCCCAGAACTTAAACAGGGTATGATACATCAGGATTTGCTGCTGTTCATGTTTAGGGAAAACAGGGAGGGTTATTATCCTTATTATCCTTGCCTGTATTTCAGGGGCAATGTTCTTATTATAATCAATTACGGAGGCATCCTCCCATAATTCATTTAATATTTCAAAAATTATATAGGGACAGGCTTCGTCAAGTTGTTTTTGGTGGTAATATCTGTCAATCAGATTTAAAATAAGATTGGTCAACTCTATCCATTGTTCATGCCAATGATAATCCTTTTGACCATAACCGCTGCCTTTTCTAGCTTTCTTCCAGAATATATACATTTCACTCCATGCTCTGAAAATTCTGAATCCGGGCCTTCTTAGTTCTTTAATATCAATATCCTGACTCAATAGCATGGCTTTATGAATATTGGTCGTTTTGCAGGTTTTTATCAATAATATTATCCAGTCATGTTTGCTTAGCTTTTTCTCCAGTTTACCATACAACTCAGTTAATACAGAATTAATTTTGTCCGATTTGAAATATACTCCAATGAAATCTGAGATCCAATAGCCTTTTTCCTCCCTTTGGAAAACCGGTAATAATCTGTTTACCAAAATAGAAATTTGTTCTTCCAGCAATTCCAGTTCTGAACTTTCCTTTGAATATTCCCATTTCTTATACCAATTCCCTAATCCATCCAGGACTTCTACCCAGGTTTTTGTACATATTGAGGGTAAATTGACGCAAAGTGATAGTCCCAAAAGTGCATTTGCTTCGTTTTGAGATTGAAACAACTCCGCTATCTTAGATAAATCGCTGATGTATCGGTCCATCACATTCTGAATTGGTGTCTGTATAAAAATACAAAATTGCTTTGAACTATTGCCAAGCCAGTCCGAGTATTTTACTTTTTTGCCTCAATGTGAGGATATTAAGTTGTTTTGTTGCCGGATATTTTGGTATCTATTGCTGAAAAAGATACTTAATCAAGTTTATCTTATATGAGACGCTACTTTATGTTCTTGTCAAGCCTCGGTGCATTGATCAGGTAGATACTCATCCATACCGCTACACTGAAATACAAACTCATCCATATCATCTCATATTGCCAGTCTGCATAGGCCCTTGTCATTGACCATTCGGTACAGACCTCTTTAAAGCCATCGCCAACGCTTTTATAGATTTTTCCAATCTTTTCCGCAGCCATCCAGTTTGATACATAGGCAGGAATATCAACACATAACATGTAAATTACATATAGTATCCCTGCTACAATCCCCCTGTTGAGAAATTTTAATTGTTCTTTCATATAGTAAGGACGGGCAAGGAATAAACCATACACTGTTATAAAAGCAGCGACAGCCCATAAGCTTTCTTCAACAACCGTCCCTATATAATTGCTTGTCGTACAGGCATACCAAGAAAATATCTCCGCTATAACTATCAATGGAAAAGGAATCTTTGATAGCATCAGGATTCTTTTATTTCCGGTGTTTTTTCCGGCTTCATAAAGAAGGAAAGACCATTGTGCCACAAAACTCAGTTCTGCAATTGTAGCTACTGTGCGCCCAATAACCACAGAGGATATCCAGGAGTCAACCATGACGATTCTCCGTAAATCCCCTCGGGGAAGTATCGCCCTGAAACTACAACCGATAGCATACAGACCAGCCAACAGAAATTGTTTCCATCTTATTTTGTTGCTTTCTGAACTGTTGGATTTTTGATTTTTTTTATATAAACGGTAGGATATAAATAACAAGGTAATATTTAAGCATGCTATAAGGCATAAGCTATTCCACCAGATTATTACTGTCTTGTCTGTCATTGTAATTTTTATTTTGTTTTACAAGGACAATATAAATTTTATTTTTTAGATTAAATTAATTGCAGGATTCATAAAAGATAAATATTTATTGACGGATGATGAGTTTTCTACTTATTACTTCATCGTTATATTTAATAAGAAGCGTATATATACCATCAGCAAAGCCCTTAAGATCAATGCTTGTTTTTTCAGGTTCAGTTTTGTATTGTACCAAAAAGCCCTGTCCGATTGAATTGATTATTGAAATCTGATCAACCTCTTCCTGAATACCATAAATGTATAAATAGTCTTTGCTTGGTACAGGACTGATAAGGATTTCTTCACTTCTTTTATTACTTATTGAAATTACCTTTGAAAAGACCCCTTTACCACCTAAGTCTTGCTGATAAAGACGGTAATAACTTATAGAATAGAAAGAGTAATCTTTTTCAAGATATTTTTTTGTTGTGTAACTATCTCCGTCAGCATTGATTCTTACTATTGTTTCAAAATCTGACCCGTTTTCAGATCGTTGCAGTTCAAAATATTCATGGTTTATTTCCGTTGCTGTTTCCCATTCAATAACATTATTATTTCCATCTGAATAACCACTGAAAGACAGCAGCTCAACAGGAAGAGAATTAATACAATCTGCATCAGGTATTCCATTAGCCTGTGCCAATGCTAATGTACTGAAAGGTCCATTAACATTTATCTGACAAATATCCAGTCCGCCACATCCCAGCAAATTATTTTCATCATAAACCTCCAGATAGTACATGTTTGCAGTAGGGGAGGCACCGCCAATGAGATTGAATATGCCAAAATTTCCAGACCCTCCGTTACAGGTTCCCGGGTCAGTCAATGTTCCCTGACCCACTTTACTGACAAGGCTTTGAATTCCACAGGGCTGATCAACATCAGTAATGTCTCCTGTATTAGTTCCCAAGGTTTCATTAGGCTGAAAAAACATGCGCATATTTACATCTACTCCGTTGTTTCCTATAGCTTCAAATCTGAAAAATCCGGAAGGAGCATTATCAGGTAATTGTATCCTGAAATATTTTGAACAGTCATCACTGCATTCCACTCCCTGACTGATATTTAGAGAGCTTTGTGCGCAGGGGTCTTGTGTTTCGGTATCGTACATACATAAATTGTACAAGACTTCTTCATCGACAGGTTGATTGTGGGATATTCTGATGAAATAGGTTTCACCGGGTGTCAGGTGTCCCAGGCTTAGCCAGGCATCTCCATTGGTATTTGTACTTATTGTGCTGCTTCCACCGCCCACTGATGTTTCTCCTAATGGAACTCCAACAGAATTATTAAGGCCTACTTCATCATAAACCCTCAGAGAAAGAAAATAGGGAATACCAGTTCCGCTGAGGCTCTGAAGATAAATTGTAAGGTAACTTTCTGCCACCTGATAGCTTTGTCCGTTTGCAGGATTCGGGGCAACAAAGGAAAGCCATACATCGGTACCCGAAGCCGGGTTAATGCTGCTAGTTGCTCCTTTTGCTGAAAATGGGCCGTTCAGGCAGTTGCTTCTGTCTGTGCCACTATTCAAAATGCTACCTAATGCTCTTGCATTTTCTGAACGGTCATTGCAGGGTCTTACAGGACCAAGGCTTGCTGATAGATCAAAGCTATAATTGTTGCCGGAATTTAAAGAACTGGGTTTTATACGAACAAGATAGGTTTCTCCCGGGCTTAATCCTGAAACAGTAAAATTATCTCCTGCACCGTCCAAACTTCCGCTGCATGCAAGTAATGATGCGGCACTGCAGTCGGAGTATACATAGATATAGGCATCTTTGAATGCATTTGAGGCATCGTAGTTAATGGTTACATCGGTAATATTGGTTGAAACACTAATGTCAGGACAGTTTGCTGAAGGGATGCTGAAATGATACCAAAGATCTTTCTCTGCAGTCAGGTCCAATCCGTTGCAATCAGATGAAATCAGATCACAATCTCTTGAATCTGTAAAGTCTGAATTAATAGTGGTTCCGGTGATGTCAAAGGCATTTCCATTAAATGTCACGGAACTTCCGTTCCAGATATTTGAGCATCTGTCGTTGACCGGAACAGGAGAGGAGGGCTCAGCAGAAAGCTCAAAAACAGCTTTTACACTGCCGGTATTTATTACTCTGACAAGGTAGTCGCCTTCAAATTCATTAAGACACTTATAGGTGTTTGTTCCGTCAGAACTCAAATTCAAGGAGTTGCCAACAAGGGTTAAATTATCACAGTCTGTAGAATAAAGAGGGCTTCGTTCATATACTTCAATCCGTACACTTTCATTGCTGCCTAATCCACTTAGGGTAAAATCTACAGTCCCTGAAAATACCGGCGCAGATAGGAGGGAACTGAAATTATAGTACAGGTCATCTTCTGAAGCAAAATTCATGTCAACATTTCTGACTACAGGATTGCTGCCATCCCAAAGCCTGAACCCTGTTACAGGTGCATTGAAGTAGTCGCATTCATCGTTGACTACTTTTAGTTTTGCTGAAGCAGTAAAACTATTGGTAATTCCTTTCTCTACTACTCGTATTTTATAATCAGATACGCCACCGCTCAATTCAAAGGCTCCGAAATCAGTTGAATCGGGAGAGGCAAAGGTTAAGGTATCAGTAGCAAGGACTGTAATACTTCCACAGGTATAACAGCCATCGATAAGTTGTACTATCATTTGCTCTCCACTTTGTCCATCGGCCTTAAATTGCACGGTATAAGGACCGTTATAATTCGGGGCAGAAGATAGTATATTACTTACATTATACCACAAATCTTTGCCTGTAACTCCTGCAAGACAGTTAATACCTTCGTCGTTGGCATCGGACAGGTTGCCGTCACTTTCTGATCCTCCGTTATTGGTTGTAATATCTATTGCACTGCTGCAGGCATCATTCGCCTGTGGGGAGGTGGCACAAATGTTAAAAGAAGGATGTAAAAATGATCCGCAGGCAAGGTTCTGATTCGGATCCGCAGATAATATCCTGATATATATCGGTGCAGTACTGTAGGCACTCAATCCGGTAATAGTATGGCTTGTAACTGCCTGAGAAAAGAAGGAACATTCCTGTTCAGCCGTTGCATCAACCATAAAATCATCTGATGAACTCAGTGGGCCGTTCGTATGTAGTGTATAAGCTACATATTCATTCAGACCAAGTCCCGTAAGTTCTAAGGTCATCTCATCTGAACCATCCGGAATATCTACCTGATACCATACATCGGTAAAATCTGTTGTATTGTCAAAGCCTGAATTACATGGACGTAAAAAGTTGAGACTGAATCCACTGATACCGGCAGCATGACAAAATGGACCAAAATCGGTAGGTCCGTCTATCGTTGCGGCTGACAAATCTCCGGATGAACATTTCCCCATGATGTCGGGTGCTGTTATTGACCAGCTATCTGTACCATTACAGGTGGATGCTATCGGATAAGAAGTGGAACAAGTGAGAAATCCGCTCCCTGAAACTCTGATTTCTACAGTATGCGTTCCGGTAGAATAGTTACTGAAAGTGTATAATACAGATAATAGGGCATTAGATTGTACCAATGCTCCATCAATATAAATATCAGCGCTTGAACCATCTCCGAAATTGTCTATAGTAGTTTCTATGTCATAGGTGGAATTGACACAATTCAGGTTGCTGCTGTTAATTGTTGCTGACGGAGTATTGCTGCAAACACAATCTTCTGTCAAAGAAACTGAATTCAGGTCGCAACCACCATAGGAACTGCCATCAACTGTTATAATTACATTGGTATTATAGGGGAATGGCCCTGTTCTGTGAGTTCCGATCCCGACATTAGTGAAAAAGGGAGTACTTCCATCACTAATATCAACAGCACTTCCGTCTCCGGTAGAACTGAGATTGACATCTATGAAAAATTGAGAATTTCCACAGTCAGCAACAGTTGAAAATATTGCGGAAGGTGCATTGCAGGGACATACTATCGAAAAGGCTTCAGATACTTCCAGTTCTTCTGCCTGAGTATCTCCGAAGGAAGGACTTGCATCATCATCATTCGCGTCATCAGGAGAAATACCACTGTTATTAGCAACCAATATTCCGGTTTTTCCCGGGCCGGTCCATATTTCATAAACAGAACCATCCCAGCTGTCATCATATTTGTCATAGGCATTTATGTACAGGGTTGCACCACAGTTGACACTGAATGTGGCATCAGTCAGAAATCCTGGACTGTCGCCATAGCTTCCGTTCCCCTGACCCCATATCTGCGTACCACCACCATTGGGAAGTGTGGTGATTTCAACCCATTTTTCGAATTCGAATGAACCGCCTGAGGTTGTAAGATACAGTGTTGTCTGGGAATAAATAGTTAAGGCAAAAAGGGAAAAAAAGAGGGTGAGTGTTAGGTTTAGTTTACATTTATTCATAAAAATACATTAATGAAAAAACGGATTTTTTAAGATAATAAATCAACAAAAAATAAGAACTTTCTGTATTCAATCAATTTGATTGACAATTTAGTTTTGCAAAAGTAGGTATAATTGTGATGAAAAATAAAATTTGGAAATTTTTATTGTTTTTTTTAAGATTTTGATAGTATAATATTACAATCAAATTACATTTGTAACAATTACTTAGGTTAATTGTTCACCATGATATAAATATACTCCAACAAAAAAATCAGAACTAGCTCCGATAAAGCAATCATTTGACAACTCGATAGTAGCTTAGTAATTGATCAGGTAGCTATCGTCTGAAGAAAGAACTAAATTTGAAAAAGGTCTTGAAATAAACCTTAAATAAAAAAGATCAGAAAAAAAATTAGTTGTCAGGGTCTGTAGCGAGTAACAAACAATCTATGTCTTCAAAGGTGAAATTGGCACTGAAGGTGAGTTCACAGGCGCGTCCTGCACCTATAGAATCATAACTATAACTTGCTAGCCCTTCATTCATTGTACATTTAATCCCATCATCCATAATGTCAACAATAAATCTTTCTCCTGATTTCTCAACTTCAATACTAAAAAAACCAATGTCTTTTCCTGGTTTCTGAGCACTATAGCTTTGAAGTTCTTTCTTTGTTTTAATAACAATTGAAGTACTACCTGATTTCTTCTTTACTTTATCATATGTTGCTTTATTGTCTGATTCTATAATAAATTCTGAAGGTGTAATACTGAATTTAGATTTCATCTCTAATAAATATTGTTCAATTGCTGAATCCAGTAGTTTTGAATCTGCATTAGTAATTATTTGTCCGAAACTTATTGAACTTACTAAAAGCAGGAGTAATATTGATAATAATTTCATCTGTAGTATTCTTATTATTTGTTATTTAAAAAACGTAAAAAGAGAAGGAGTGTAAATATAAACGATAATTTAATTCTTTTTATTCTCTCAGCTATTTTATATCTACCTATACAAATTAACTGCCAAACTTATTTTCATAGATTTCAAAATTATGTATTGATTTTTAAAATAATGAATAAAAAAAATACTGAACATAATTAAATGTTCAGTATAAGGAGTGTTATTGTAGTGTGTGTTTTATTCTTCTTAGTTCAGAAGCTTTTGCTTTCTGAAGTTATTTTCCGTTCATTAGATGATTACTTAATCAACATTCCCAATATAACTAAATTATTGGACATAACTGCTTTTTATCGATATTGTTTTAATTTATTTTGATGGCATATATATTGGACCGTTATTTCTGAAAATAATTATGTATATTCAGACATCATATTTTTTGCAAAACTAAAATCCTTTCACCTTTACGATTTTCACCCAACTCAAATTGATTTTTTGATTTGTAAAAATATTATTATGTCTATAAAATACTTTTTTTCCTTAAGCTTATTTGTGATAGTCATTTTTTTTGTATTCTCTTCAACTGAAGTTACTGCCCAGCAAAAAGTATTGATCATTGGAATTGATGGCTGCAGACAGGATGCCTTGCAATCTGCCTTTACTCCTAATATAGATGACCTTATTGCTGAATCTACTTACAGTTATGATGCCCTGACAGAGGCACCTACATGGAGTGGTGTGGGATGGTCCGGAATGCTTACAGGGGTTTGGCGCAACAAACACGGGGTATCTGATAATTCTTTCTTTGCAAGTAATTTTTCTGCCTATCCACATTTTATGAAAAGAGTGGAAGACTTTGATTCAAGTCTTTACACTGTTTCAATTTGTCATTGGGCTCCTGTAAATACACAAATTGTAGGTTCTTCGTCTCTCAATCTTATCTCTAACCCTTCCTCAGATTCTTTGGTGGGGGCGGAAGCTGTACATGTTCTCAGTACTGCAGACCCTGATGTCATCTTCTTGCATTTCGATGATGTGGACCACGAAGGCCATTCAAATGGGTTTTCCCCTGCTGTTCCTTCCTATATCGCAGCAATTGAAGCGGTTGACCGGCATGTTGGTTATGTAATGACTGCTTTGAAGGCCCGGGCAGATTTTTCCAATGAGGATTGGCTTATTATTGGAAGTACTGACCATGGCGGAATAGGAAATTCTCATGGTGGTTCTTCTTTTCTGGAGAGAAATATTTTCTTCTTTGCCTCTAAACCCGGACAGGCTGCCACTCAAATATCTAAAGCATTGGTAATTTCTAATTCTAATTGTATGCAGGATTCTATGGGTTTGAGAATGACTGGAAATTCTGATTATGCAAGCGTTCCAAATAATTCACTTTTCCAGTTTGGTACAAGTCAGGATTTTACCATTGAATTGAGAATGAAAACAGCAGGCTGGTCCGGTGACCCTTCTTTTGTGGGGAATAAAGATTGGGCAAGTGGATTTAATAATGGCTTTATTTTTTCTGCGCCCGGTAGTGGACAAAGTACCTGGAAGGTGAACATAGGGGATGGTTTCAACAGGGCGGATATCACAGGAAGCATTATCGATGATAATCTGTGGCATCATCTCGCTGCAAGTTTTGACCGCAGTGGTCTTTTACAATTATATAAGGATGGACTGCCCGATGGGAATACAAGTATTTCCTCTGTAGGGGACATCGATAATTCTCTTGCCCTGGGTATAGGGCAGGACGGTACCCTCAGCTACGGTTCTGGTATGAACGGAATCATTAGTGAAGTGCGTATCTGGAAAACAATTGTGGATTCTGCTACCCTCGCAGCATGGCAATGTATGCCGCTTAATAATACACACCCTGATTACAATGATCTTGTTGCTTACTGGCAAATGAATGATGGAAGTTCTACTACATTGACTGATTCCGGCCCGAATGCTTTACATGCTACATATAATGGCAGTTCATCAGATTGGGAACTGGTAAATATTCCCGACACATCTTATGATTACAGCAATACTCCAAGGATAGTGGATGTGGCTGTTACCTCTTTGACACATCTTTGTATCCCGGTCAACCCCGCCTGGAATCTCGATGGCAAGGCAGTTGGAATTCCTGTTCTTAATCCTCAGGTGAGCGGACCCCTTAATCCTTGTGAGATGACCCAGGAAAGTTATACTGTGACTACTGCAGGAACCAAGCCACTGAATTGGTCTGTCTCGAATGGAACTGTTGTTCAGGGACAGGATTCAACTACTGTTCTTGTACAGTGGGGGAGTGCAGGCCCCGGTTCCGTAATTATAGATCAATGTAACAGCAAAGATACACTCGATGTGATTGTCAACTCTTGTTCAGGAATCTCTGAGGTAATGCGCTTGAAGGGATTTACTGTTTTTCCTAACCCATCTGACGGAACTTTTATTGTCAAATCTTTGAAAGGAATAAAAATTAAAGAAATTAGAGTATTCAATGCTACCGGAAAGGAAATTTTACTGCTGATTCAGAATTCCTCAGAAACATCTGTGTCTATAGCCCCTCAGCCCAAAGGTTTTTACATTATTTCTATCAGGGACAGTAAAGGAAATGTAAGGAACCAAAAACTGATGATTCGTTAATAATTATGGCCTTTCAATCAATACTCAGTCTTATCCATTTTATCCGACCATTGTTCAAAGGCTGTCAGGGCTTCTTTGCGCATCATTCTTACTATTTTTATCTGACGGTCATCTAGTTCTCTTTCGAGTTCATCGTAAATAAACTGATCATCAAAGCCTATCTCTGAAGCATCTTCCCTGTTACAGCCAAAAAATACCATCTTAGGCCTTGCCCAGTAAATAGCACCTAAACACATAGGACAGGGTTCGCAGGAAGTGTAAATGACACAATCATTCAATTGGAAAGTCCCTAATTTCTTACAGGCGTTACGGATTGCGGTTACTTCTGCATGTGCGGTAGGGTCATTGGTTGAAGTCACTTTATTATATCCTTCTCCAACAATAACTCCATTCTGAACTACCACAGCACCAAAGGGTCCTCCTGCATTCGATTCCATACCTTCTTTAGCCAGGTCTATAGCCCGCTGCATAAATTTTTTGTCTTCTTCAGTCATTTTATACTATTCTAATTATTTATTTTGTTATTAACGGCGAATTCCATCAAGATTAGTTCCTTTAAACAAAGCACCTTCTATATTTGCCCCGGTGAAATCCACCCCTGTACAATTGCAGATCTCAAAATCAGCATTCCGTAAATCTGCATTAACAAAGGAGGCCCCTGTCAGGTCTGCACCAGTAAAATCCACCCCAATTGCAGAGATCTTATCAAAGTTGGAACCGGCAAGAAAACTATCTGTCAATAAGGAATGATCGAGGGTAGCGCCTTCAAAATTTACTTCTTCAGCCAGACAACCGGAAAAATCCCCGTAGGTGATTATTACAGCAGAAAGGTCTGTGTCAGCAGCAAATTTTTTCATCCGGACCTCAAATTGTTTTCCTTCGGGCCCCTTGCCTCCATAGATGTTCATAGGCATTCCTGCAACCTGCATTCTTTCAAAACGACCACCACCTCCGCCCGAATTAATAAAGGTTGTATGATCATGGAT